>JBAIYC010000168.1:0-4589 GCA_037916085.1 Nitrospirota bacterium
GCAGCGGCGATCCTCGGGGTCCGGCCGGAGGCGGTTCTGCACAAGCGATATGATGAGGCGTTCGGATTCATCGATCTCAAGCCGATCCGGAGCCTGTTCCGCAAACTGGAGGAGGGTCAGGGAAGCGCAGAAGAAGAGGTCTCCCTGACCGTGCAGGGACGGAGCTTGACCCTTCGTTTGCGCGTCTCGACGCTCTGGGACGGCTCCGGTGTGCTTCTCGGTTCGGTGATCACCTTCGATGACCTGACGGAACTCCTGCGGGCGAAGAAGGCCGAGACCTGGCAGGACGTGGCGCGGAAGATCGCTCATGAGGTGAAGAACCCCCTTACACCGATCAAGCTGTCGGCGGAACGGCTGCGCAAGAAGTTCAACGAGAAGGCGCCGGACTTCGAGCGCGTCTTCGATGATCTCAGCTCGACGATCATCCAGCAGGTTGACGGCTTGAAAGGCCTGCTCGACGAATTCTCTGAATTCGCGCGCCTGCCGCGCCCCCACACGGCGGCGCGGCCGCTGAGACCGCTCGTCGACAGCGTCATCAGCCTCTACGCCGAGGCCCACCGCAACGTGGAGTTCATCACGGACATCCCCGACGACCTGCCCGATCTTTTGCTGGATGAAGAACAGATGAAGAGGGTGTTCATCAATCTCTTCAAGAATGCAGTGGAGATCATGGAGCAAGGTGGACGGATCTGGGTGCGGGCATTACCGCCGGAACGGGATGGGCTGGCGACGGTCGAAGTGGCGGACGATGGCCCGGGGATATCGTCCGAGGACGCCTCGAGGATCTTTGAGCCCTACTTCTCGCGGAAGAAGAAGGGCGGAGGCCTTGGCCTTGCCATTGTGGAGCGTATCATCGTCGATCACGGGGGGGCCATTCGCGCTGAACAGAACCAGCCACGGGGTGCCCGGTTCATTATGGAACTGCCCTGCAGGAAATGACCGAAAGGGGCGGGGCGGCGAACGCTGCAGCGCACCGGTCCACCGGTTCATCGCGCAGCGCCGCCATTATTATTGTTGAGGAGGATTGTCTTGGATACAGCATCGATCGTTCTTTTGAGCCTTCTCTGCCTTTTCTTGCTCTTCAAGTTCATCGGCTATCTGAGCAGGCTCGGCATCAAAGAGATCGCCGCAAAAGATCTGGACGCAATGAAAGGCATGACCCTGCTCGACGTGCGGACGGACAAGGAATACCGACTGGGTCACATTCCCGGGGCTGTCCACATTCCGCTGGAGGATGTGGGCGCGCGGGCCAAGAAACTGCGGAAGGACAAGGAGATCGTCGTGTATTGCCAGACCGGGAACAGGAGCGTCTGGGCCATCAAGAGGCTTATGGGCATGGGATTCACCAATCTTTCCCATCTGAAGGGCGGCTATCATGCCTGGAAGAGAATTCATCGCTGAGCTCAGGAAGGATTACCGCTCGAAGAAACGGCTGATCGAGCAGCGGCTTCGGGAGTTCCGGGCCGTCTACGACCGCGGCGACGCGGCGATATTCGAAGAGCTCTGTTTCTGCATCCTCACGGCCGGCAGCAGCGCCCGCATGGGACTACGCACCGTTGATGCTCTCCGCGACATCCTGCTGACGGGTACAGAACGAGAACTTCAGGAGCGGGCGCAGATGCACCGGGTGCGCTTCTGGCGGCTGCGTCCGGCCTATATCCATGGCACGCGCGAACACCTGAATGAGACCTGCGGCCTGCGGCTCAGGGACCTTCTCGATTCCTTCGATGACCCCGTCGCCCGAAGAGATTTCCTGGCCATGAACAGGTCGATCAAGGGCCTGGGTTTCAAGGAGGCGAGCCACTTTCTTCGGAACGTCGGGTTCCGCGGATATGCGATCCTGGACAAGCATATTGTGAACAGCCTCAGGGAGGCGGGCGTGATCGACAAGCGTCTCACCCCCGCGAGTCGAAGCGGATACATGGCAATAGAGGGACGTCTCAAGCGTTTTTCCCGGGAGGTCGGGATAGACATGGACCATCTCGACCTCCTGCTCTGGTCCCGAAAGACGGGCGAGATCCTCAAATGACGACGGGATCGAAACTGAGCCCGCACAGAAAAGGGCCCCGGATCCGGCAGGAAAGAGATCCATTGTCATCGCGAGAGCCTGCGTTTCGGGAAAATCCGGCATCTGACGAGTGGCCCCGGCTCACCGCGGGGCTGATGGGCGACCGTACATGGCTGATAGAGGTTTAAGAAAAGCTATCATCATCGGCGCCATCGCCGGAGCGGTCGTTACTCTGGGGGCCGCCATGGCGATGGACTATGTTCTCTCCAGTTCGCTGCAAGGGACGTGGAGGGATGCCGCTGCGCAAGATGTGTCCAGGCTGTTCGGCCCCGCGTGCGGGCAGAACTGGTTCGCCGTCACACTCATGCTCGCGGCGGTCATGGCCTTCCTTGCCGCCTTCGGTGCCGTTCTCGGCATCATCGGCGGCGTCATCATCAACCGGTTCTTTCGAATGCTCCTCAAGTGACCTTGCGGCAGTTGAGGAGCTTCGGAAGCATCCTTCGCAAGTCGACAAGGTCATTTCCTCTTCCCTCCAGTCCCTTGAAACATCCAGGATGTCTTGCCTTTCTTCGATGCAGCCATTTCGGACCCCCTTCCGTGCGACAAAACAGATACTTTCTTTCTTCAGACAAAAAACGCGAAACTCTAGTCTCTAGGTGATGAAGTCCAGGACATCGTGGACACTTTTACGGCTCACGACATCGTGGACAAAAGTTCTTTGACAATCGAATAGCCACAACGGAACGTATCAGGAACACCTATCCAAAGAGGGAGGCGTTCATGAAAAAGCAGAAACGATTAAAAGCGGTACAGCGTTTCTTTGAAGGAGAAGAACCGGAAGAGATTTGCTCTTCCCTCGGCTGTTCTCGTTCATGGTTGTACAAAGGGCTGCACGGTTTGACCCTGATGATTCGGCCTGCATGGATAAGCCGAAGGAAGGCTGCTATCATCTCGTCAGATTCATCCGAAGCGATTGCCGTCTGAATATCTTCGGAGAGATATTCTCTGCGCCACCGCACACCCAGTATGAATACGTTGTGGCTACCATCGATGTCAAAGAACAAAAGCTGAAGCTTTACCTGGATGCAATCCAGGTCGAAGAATACAACTATCAACCGCGATGAAGTGCTAACTTCTTATCACGACATCGCGGTTTCAGAGTTTCGAGTCCACGATGTCGTGAACCCTTTTTCTGTCCACGATGTCCTGGACTTTGTCATCTAGGCAATAAGCTCGGGAGGTCGCGTATCAGGAGGAATCTTCTGCCTCTACGGAGGCACTCCACGAGGGGTGATCAAAAATGACAGCTAACATGAGCGTATTCACTCAATAAAGTTTTGAAATGCACTTTATTTTTGGTGAGAGTGTCAATTTAACTCTCCATATTTTGTTGATTTTTAAGGAAGTATGCACCGAATAAAGCATCGCGTTGCTCTGGCATATATATTGCCTACCTTAAGAAATAGGGAATATGCCGAACCACTGCTACAGATTTTTGATGATACTAATGGTTGAGGCGATTACTGTCAGGATTGAGTGAGGCGCGAGGTTCGGGGGTGTCTATGAAGATATGGAAGACCATGCTCGCCACAGGCATGCTGACGATCCTGATCGCGCTCGCCCGGATGCCCCTGGTGAATCCGGACGCATACGCCCTGGACCCGCCGCATAACGCCTACGACACCTCGAACGGGTTCTCGATGACCTGCTCTTCGTGCCACTACGACACGTCGACCTCGTCGACCCCTGCCTGGATGACCGCCCCCACGACGACCTACACGCAGATGGACAACCTCTGCATGTCCTGCCATACTGCGGGGAAGTTCTCCGATACGGCCTATGCCGACATCACGACCCACGCGAGCGTGAACACCTCGACGAAGTACGGCACGTGGTACATCGAGTGCCGCACCTGTCACAATCCGCACTACCAGCAGCAGACGACGAACTACCCGACCGATCCCACGGTCAACGTGGTGAGCGGCACGGTCGCGGCCATCTCGACCATTGCCGGCGCAGCACAGTCGAGCATTACGATCTCCGGCGTCTCACTCTCGACCAACGCGTATATCAACTACATGCTGATCCCGAACACGGCCTATCCGCAGAGGATGTACCGGATCAGTGCGAATACCAGCAACACAATCACAGTGAGAGGCGCATTGAACCCGAACTATCTGAAGGTCGGCAACATCTTTGCCATCCGCTATGGCATGTTCGTCAAGGATAACATCGCCACGCCGAACAGCGGTACGAAGCAGGTGAAGTTCTTCAATTCCATAGGCCCGAACTCCTTCGGCACAAGCACCGTTGCGGCGACGGCGACCGGCGTCTGCCAGGTCTGCCATACGAAGACCCTGTCCTTCAACAGCTCCGGCGTGACGGGCTCGGTCCAGGAAGGCGCCGGCCATCCCGCCGGCGTCGCCGGGGTGAAGGACTGCACGGGCTGCCACGCCCATAACGCAGGGTTCAGGGCGTCGTGCATTAGCTGCCACGGCAACCCGCCGGTCGTCAACACCCTGGGCGGACCGAGCGGCCTTGCGCAGAACGAGGGAGGTACCGGCTCGACTACGGCGGGAGC
>JBAIYC010000169.1:0-4102 GCA_037916085.1 Nitrospirota bacterium
ACGAACGGCATCCAGTAACTGACCGAGGCAGTATCCGGTTGAAACCAGCGGGCCGGACAGCTATACTATGACTGTCCGGCCCGCTTTATTGTCCGACAGCTCGACGGCACTCGAAAGACTGGGGAATCCCTTCGTGGCAAAAGCAGCCTCCAGACGGAACTTCACCGACATTCTCTTCTCCTCGCTGACCGGTCTCGCTTCGTTCTCTGTCGTTCTCTTGATCCTCGGGATCCTTGCTACTCTCCTCGTGGAATCCTGGCCCGCTATCGGGAAGTTCGGCTTCTTCCGCTTTCTCTTCACTGTTGAATGGAACCCGGTCAGGCAGGTCTTCGGCGCCGCAAGTGCGGTCTACGGCACCATGGTAACAACGGCGCTGGCGCTGCTCTTCGCCATCCCGACGGCCATCGGCATCGCCATCTTCGTGACGGAGATCGCGCCGAACTTCCTGAAAGGGCCCATCGGAGCGGCCATCGAGCTCCTGGCAGCCATCCCCAGCATCATCTACGGCATGTGGGGCCTCTTCACCCTGGCGCCGATCATGGCAAAGTACATCGAGCCGGCCCTGCAGCGCACCCTCGGAAAGCTGCCGGTCGTGGAAGCGCTCTTCCGCGGCACGCCGCTCGGCATCGACCTCTTGACGGCGAGCGTCATCCTTGCCATCATGATCATCCCCTTCACCGCCAGCATTTCGCGCGATTCCTTCAACCTGACGCCGGGCGTGGTGAAGGAATCGGCCTACGCCATGGGCGCGACCCAGTGGGAAGTGGTGAAGGACGTGGTGCTACCCTACTCGAAGCTGGGGGTCTTCGGTGGGGCGGTGCTCTCGCTCGGACGGGCGCTGGGAGAGACCATGGCAGTGGCCTTCGTGCTGGGCAACAACCACCGGATCGCCACGTCCCTCTTCGACGCGGCCTCCACGATCACCGTGACCCTGGCGAACGAGTTCGCCGAGGCGGACAGCGACCTGTACCTTTCGTCGCTCTATTATCTGGCGCTCGTGCTCTTCGGCCTCAGCTTCGTGACGCTGGCGATAGCAAAGGTGTTCCTGCTCCGGGCGGAAAAGAAGTACAGCAGATGAAATCTTCTTCACCACGGAGACAATGAGACACGGAGAACAGCGAAGCGCACTTTACCGCAGAGGTCGCAGAGGAGAAGCGAGCGAGGAAGTCAAGTGCCTTTGGATCGGCTGCATCTCTTCCCAAGAGATTGACTGCCGGTCTTTACCGAATGGAATTGCAGTTGGCGTCCTCTGCGTCCTCCGCGGTGAAAATGTTTTTGCATTTCTCCGTGACTCCGTGGCTCCGTGGTAGATTTGGTGTAACTCAATGACAAGAGAACAGTGCCGCAAGATAACGAACTACACCGCGCTCTCGCTCTCCGGGCTCGCAGCGGCCTTCGGCCTCTTCTGGCTCGTCTTCATCCTGGGAGACGTGCTGGTTCACGGCATCGGCGCTCTCACGCCCGACCTGTTCCTGAACGACGCCGTTCCGGCGGGGATGACGGGCGGCGGACTCCGGCACGCTTTCGTGGGCCAGCTGCTGATCACGTTTGCGGCTACGCTGATCGGCGTTCCCGTGGGAGTGCTTGGCGGGACCTTCCTTGCCGAATACGCGCGGGGAACGATGTTCGCCCGGGTCATCAGCGTCCTTGCCGACATCATGGTGAGCGTGCCGTCCATCGTGATCGGCGCCTTTGCCTATGCGGTCCTCGTGCGCCCGCTCCACCACTTCAGCGGCTGGGCCGGCGCCGTGGCGCTTGCGATCATCATGGTCCCCGTGGTGCTCAGGACCACCGAGGACATGCTGACTCTGGTTCCCTGGACCATCCGCGAGGCGGCATTCGCCCTCGGCGCACCCTACTATAAGGTCATCATCCAGGTGGTCTACCGCGGCGCCGCCACGGGGATACTCACCGGCATCATCCTTTCCGTTGCCCGGGTCGCCGGCGAGACCGCTCCGCTCCTCTTCACGTCCTTCAACAATTCCTTCTTCTCCACGGATATGAATGGGCCGGTCGCATCGCTCACGGTCAGCGTGTTCCAGTACGCCATGGGCCCCTACGATGACTGGCACCGGCAGGCCTGGGCCGCCTCCTTCGTCATCACCCTGTTCATCCTGGGGCTCACGATCGCGGGGAGGGCGCTGCTCAAATGGAGGTACCGACGGTGACGCAGGCGATCGATCTCGAGGTCAAGGGCCTCAACTTCTACTACAACGGAAACGTCCACGCCCTCCGGGACATCTCGCTGCCGGTCCAGAAGAACCGCGTCACTGCGCTGATCGGTCCGTCGGGCTGCGGCAAGACCACGCTGCTCCGCTGCTTCAACCGGATGCACGACCTTTATCCGCGCCACCGGTACGAGGGCGAGATCCTCTTCGAGGGCCGCAATATCCTCTCGGACAAGGAGGACCTGATCGGCCTCCGGAGCAGGATCGGCATGGTCTTCCAGAAGCCGACACCCTTCCCCATGTCCATCGCCGAGAACATCGCCTACGGCCTGCGGCTCAAGGGCATCACGAACAGGACCGAGCTAGCCGGCAAGATCGAGCAGGCGCTCAGGCACGCGGTGCTCTGGAACGAGGTGCGCGACAAGTTGAACCACAGCGCCTACGACCTCTCCGGCGGCCAGCAGCAGCGGCTGGTCATCGCACGTGCGCTGGCCGTGGAGCCTGAGGTCTTGCTCTTCGACGAGCCCACGTCTGCCCTCGACCCCATCTCGACCGGGAAGATCGAGGAGCTCGTGGCGATGCTCAAGCAGGACGTGACGATCGTCATCGTGACGCACAACATGCAGCAGGCGGCCCGGGTCTCGGACATGACCGGCTTCATGTACCTGGGCGAGCTTGTGGAGTTCGGCACGACCGAGAAGATCTTCACGGCACCGGACAAGAAGCAGACCGACGATTACATCACAGGAAGGTTCGGATAGAGCGGACGGTGGAGGGTCAGGGTGAAGGGAAACGCCAGCGGCGGCCCTTCGCGCCTCACCCCTTACGCCTCCAGAAGGAGCATATCATGGCCCGACAGAAAGAGCAGGACATCGAAGCGCTCAAGGAGCGCGTGCTCAAGATGGGAAGCCTCGTGGAGGAGGCGATCCGGAAGGCCGTCCGCTCGCTGGTGGAGCGGGACCGGCCGCTTGCCATCGAGGTGATCGACGGCGACGCCATCGTGAACGCCCTCGACGTGGAGATCGAGGAGGAGTGCATCCGTTTCCTGGCCCTCTGGCAGCCCACAGGCAGCAACCTGCGCTTTATCACAACGGCCATCAAGATCATCACAGACCTCGAGCGCATGGGCGACCTGGCCGTTGACATCTGCGAACGCGGCATCGAGCTTCTGGACGAACCGCAGCTCAAGCCCTACATCGACATTCCGCGCATGGCCGAGGCGGCCCAGAAGATGCTCAAGGACAGCCTGGATGCTTTCGTGGCGGGAGATGATGAGCTGGCGATTTCCGTCTGTGCTGCCGACGACTTCGTGGACAACCTGAATCAGCAGATCTTCAACGAGCTCCTGGTCTATATGCTCCAGGACCCGAAGAACATTTCCCGCGCCGTGCGCCTCACTTACATAACCAAGTATCTGGAACGGGTCGCTGACCACGCCACGAACATCGCCGAGATGGTAGTCTACATGGTCAAAGGAAAGGTCATCCGTCACATGGCCTGCGAGATCCGCCCCGAACCGCCGAAGGCGCAAGGGTAGGGTAGGGCACGGCCTGCCGTGCCCGGACCGGGCGGAGATGGCGTGAGCGAAGCCCTTTTGTGAGCCCGCAAGGGCATGTTTCGTCTTGACTTTTCCGGCAAAGAACGCTAATGTTCAGCTGAATCGACGGCGGAGTCGCCCGCCGGCAGGAGCGTTCGGAAGCCCATGTCTTACCACGTAAAACTCGAGATCTTCGAAGGTCCCATGGACCTTCTCCTCCACCTCATTAAGAAGCACGAGCTCGACATCTACGACATCCCCATCGCCCCGATCACCCAGCAGTACCTCGAATACATCGAGCTCATGAAGAGCCTCGACATGGAGATCGCCGGCGAGTTCCTCGTCATGGCGGCTACGCTCACGCACATCAAGTCCAGGATGCTCCTGCCGCCCTCCG
>JBAIYC010000170.1:0-2717 GCA_037916085.1 Nitrospirota bacterium
CGAGAATCTCCTGCGCCTGCTCGACCTTGAGACCCATGTTCGCCACAGCCAGGTCGGCGAGCTTGCCGGGATCGTCGACGTTCTCGATGACCACCATGATATCCGGCAGGATCACCTTGCCGAAGGACACGAGTTTCTCGATCTGCTCCTTCACATTGCGCATAAGCGCCTCGGTCTCGAGCGTGACCGGGGTCGCAGCGTCGGGAAAGTTCTTGATCTCGACGAGATAGAAAGGCTCCTTCTGGACGAACTTCGCCGTCTTGGCCCGCGAAACCCCCTGGACCAGGATCTTGATCCTGCCGTCGGGCAGCTTCAGCATGCGCATGATCACGCCCACGGTCCCCATGGAGTAGAGGTCCGAGGGAGACGGGTTCTCGACATTGATGTCCTTCTGGGAGGCGAGGAAGATCATCCGGTTCCCTTCCAGCGCGACCTCGATCGCCTTGATGGACATCTCCCGGCCGACGAAGAGCGGCAGCACCATGTAGGGGAAGACCACGATGTCCCGGATGGGAAGCAACGGGATCTTCTTCGGGATCTCGATGGATTGCTGAAGGTCGGCTGACTTTGGTTCGGTCTTTGCCAATGCTCACATCCTCCCGGGCGACGAACGCCCCGTGTTACAGGGAAAGTCTTAACTTCCGCAGATAGTCTCGAAATTCGCTTCCGAACTCCTGGTTCTTCAGTCCTATCTCCACCGTGGCCTTGAGGAACCCCAGTTTGTCGCCCGCGTCGTGCCGCGTCCCCTGGAACTCGTAGGCATAGATGGGCTGCTTGGCCATGAGCAGTTTCAGCCCGTCGGTCAGCTGGATCTCTCCGCCCTTGCCGGGCTGCGTATGTTCCAGCGCTGCGAAGATCTCGGGCGTCAGGAGGTAGCGGCCGATGATGGCAAGGTTCGACGGCGCTTCGTCCGGAGACGGCTTCTCCACAAGGTCCTTCACGAGATAGACACCGTTCTCGATCTTCCTGCCGTCGATGATCCCGTAGTGCCGGGTCTGCGACCGGGGGACCTTCTGGATGGCAAGGATCGTCGACGGGTAGCGCTGGAAGACGTTCATCATCTGCTGGAGCGCCGGCACCTCGGCATCGATGATGTCGTCGCCCAAGAGCACCGCAAAAGGGTCATTCCCCACGACGCGCTTGGCGGTCAGGACGGCATGCCCCAGACCAAGCGCCTTTTTCTGGCGGATATAGCAGAAGGTGACGAGGTTCGCGATGCGCTGGACCTCGGACAGGATCTTGTGCTTGCCTTTGGCCTTCAGCTCCTCTTCGAGTTCGAAGGCCACGTCAAAGTGGTCCTCGATGGCGCGCTTGCCACGGCCGGTGACCACCACGACCTCTTCGATGCCCGAGGAGACCGCCTCCTCCACCACGTACTGGATGAGAGGCTTGTCCACCAGCGGAAGCATCTCCTTGGGCGAGGCCTTCGTCGCCGGCAGGAACCGCGTCCCCAGCCCCGCTGCGGGAAAGACCGCCTTCGTGATCATTTTCGTCATGCGCTTCTCCTCCAGCAGTATTCCGGAACGGCGTATTCTAGGGTACGAACGTTCAAAAGTCAAGGACCACCGCCTCGAGACCGGCCTATTTCGGTATCGGCACGCTGCCCATGAAGTACTTGAGGTCTTCATCGGTAAAGCTGAGGCCGGCGCCAAGAAAGAATGCCCGACGGTCGACGTTCAGAATGTTGTCGTAGCCGGCGTTCAGAAAGAGGACCTTTGTCAGGAACATGTTCGCTGTCGCCTTCGCGTGGACCCGTTCGTTGTGGGGTTCGGTGCTGTTGAAGTTCCAGAAATCGAGGCTGAACTTCACCCGGTCATCAAAGGCAAAGAGGTCGCCACCCACACCGCCCTTGGACTCGATGAGCCCCATGCGGAACGCTAGATTGCCGTAGCGCTTGGCGAACTCGACATTGAAGAGGAGCTTGTCCTCATAGGTCTCGGTGATCGTGGTGCTCCCCGGCGGCGTGCTGACCGTCGTCACTCTCGTGTATCTCGCATAGGGATCGGAAACGAGTCCCAGCAGATAATACTGGTCAGGCCTCGGCTTGAGCTCCAGATCGAAGTAGTTCTTGTACCGGGGGAACGAATACTCGGTCCGGAATGAGAGGGTCGTCCTGAGCCGCTCCACCCTGCTGACATAATCGCTCAGCCCCTTGGCGGCGCTGTCGATGCTGTTGTACATGCTGTCGTCGGTCACGAGCTTGCCCAGGGTACCCTCCCCGCGGTCGATCTTCTTGGACACGTCTTCCAGCGATGTGAGAGCCATTTCCGCGCTCTTGGAGGCCTCACGCACGTTCTCCATGGTCACCTTGAGGTTGTCCTTGTTGTCGCTCACGACGTTGTTGAGGTTCTGGGCCAGTTCGTTCAGGCGCGAGACCAGTTCGCTCCCCTCGCCGCGGAGTGCATAGGAGAATTCCTTGATGTTCGCAGTGGTCTGCTGGAGGTCCTGGAGGATGTCCTCCATGGACTTCTCGCCCTTCTCGCTGCCGAAGACCTGCCGGAGCGAAGCCGTAACCTGCTTGATGTCATCGGCGACGGCCGAAAGCCTGCTGATAAGCTGGTCGGCATCGCTGGGCGAGGCGGTCAGCTCGATGCGATCGCCTTCCTGGTAATGCCCTGCCTGCTCGCGTACCTGTCCGCCCTTTCCCATCAGGAGCCTGGGGGGCACGATGTCCACGTACTTGTCCCCGAGGAGTCCCATGGTCTTGACGGCGGCCT
>JBAIYC010000171.1:0-1986 GCA_037916085.1 Nitrospirota bacterium
GCTGCGGCATCGAGGCCCTGGACTATCCCGCCTGCACGAAGCTCTTGGGCCCCATCGTCCCGGGGACGATCGTCCCGAATGGAGCAAAGGTCCCGGGCACGCAGTACCAGCTTGACCCGGTCCAGGCGGCGTTCAACATCGGCGCCATGATCCGGTGGCTTGACTTCAACGACACGTGGCTGGCGGCCGAGTGGGGACATCCGTCGGACAACCTGGGAGGGATCCTGGCAACCGCCGACTGGCTCTCCCGCACGCGCGTAGCAGCGGGCAAGGACCCGCTCATCATGAAGACCGTGCTCGAAGCCATGATCAAGGCCCACGAGATCCAAGGGGTACTCGCTCTCGAGAACGCCTTCAACCGCGTCGGCCTCGACCATGTAGTGCTCGTCAAGGTGGCGTCCGCCGCAGTCTCCGCCTGGCTCATGGGCGGGACGAAGGACGAGATCGTGAACGCCGTCTCCCAGGCTTTTGTGGACGGCCAGTCGCTCCGCACCTACCGGCACGCGCCGAACACGGGATCGCGCAAGTCCTGGGCTGCAGGAGACGCCACGAGCCGCGCCGTACGGCTCGCGCTCTTCTCGCTCAAGGGCGAGATGGGCATCCCAAGCGTGCTGACCGCCAAGACCTGGGGCTTCTACGAGGCCCTGTTCCGCGGGAACGAGTTCAAGTTCCAGCGTCCCTACGGGTCCTACGTGATGGAGCATGTGCTCTTCAAGATCTCCTTCCCTGCAGAGTTCCATTCCCAGACCGCCGTGGAATGCGCCATGTCCCTTCAGCGGGCACTGAAGGAAAAGGGCAAGACTGCCGGGGACATCAGGAAGATCACGATCCGGACCCACGAGGCTGCCATCCGTATCATCGACAAGAAGGGCCCCCTGAACAACCCGGCCGACCGCGACCACTGCATCCAGTATATGGTGGCAGTGCCTCTCATCTTCGGCAGGCTGACGGCAGCGGACTACGAGGACGAGGTCGCCCGGGACCCGCGGATCGATGAGCTGCGGGACAAGATCACCTGCGTCGAGGACCCGCAGTTCACCAAGGACTACCATGACCCGGCGAAGCGCTCCATCGCAAACGGACTGACCGTGGAGATGAACGACGGCACGAAGCTGCCCGAGGTCGTGGTCGAGTATCCCATCGGCCACCGCCGGAGGCGCCAGGAGGGAATGCCGGTCCTGGTCGAGAAGTTCCGCACGAACCTCGGACGCCGCTTCCCGAAGAAACAGCAGCAGGCGATCCTCGACGCTTCGCTCGACAGCGGACGCCTGGAGGTCATGCCGGTGAACGAGTATGTGGACCTGTATGTGATATAGACCGGAAACAGGAGGTAAAAGCCAGAAGAACTTCTTTCTCTCGCAAAGCTCGCAAAGTAAAGGCTGATTCAGACAAAGATCATCTTCTCTCATAGGGCTTGCAGTCAAACACCTAGAAGCCTCCGGGCGATATCGCGAAAGAAACCAAAAGAGCAGATCTCGGGTCGTAGAACCTTTAATGCCTTCCTTTGCGCCCTTTGCGAGCTTTGCGAGAGGCGCCTTTGCTCTAGTTTTTAGTTGTTGAATCAGCTTCCCGGTTCAGAGGAGGAATGCTGGATTCTCATCTGCTGCAGGTGTACTATAATTCGCTGACGGTCCGGCCGCCGTTCCGCATGACAGAGATCTGCCGGGGGGGGAGGAACACATGGGGAGGTACCAGGAAGTCTTTCAAAGAAGCATCCAGGACCCCGCGGGGTTCTGGGGAGACGCCGCCCAGGCCATCACCTGGTCGAAAAAGTGGGATAAGGTCCTCGATGATTCGAACAAGCCCTTCTACCGGTGGTTCACCGGCGGCGAGCTGAATACGTGCTACAACGCCCTCGACCGCCATGTGAACGGCGTCAGGGCCGACCAGACAGCCCTCATCTACGACAGTCCCGTCACCAACACCATCAAGAAGTATACCTACCGGGAACTGCTGGGCGAGGTCAGCCGCTTTGCCGGCGTGCTG
>JBAIYC010000172.1:0-1596 GCA_037916085.1 Nitrospirota bacterium
ATCGCGCTGGAGGTGTACGAGGCAGGGAAGACGATCACCGAGGCGGACGGCGACGTTGCCGAGGCGATCGATCACCTCGAATACAACGGCCGCCGCATGAAGGAACTGGGCCGTCCGCGGCGTCTCGGGCACTTGCCCGGCGAGATCAACGAATATCTCTACGCGCCGAAAGGGGTGAGCGTCATCATCCCTCCCTGGAACTTTCCGCTCGCCATCCCTGCCGGCATGACCTCTGCGGCGCTTGTCGCCGGGAACTGCGCCATTCTCAAACCGTCGGGGCTTGCCCCGGTCGTCGCGTGGCAGCTCTATGACAGCTTCCGTGCGGCGGGCCTTCCCGACGGGGTGCTCCAGTATCTTCCCGGACCGGGCGCGGAGGTGGGCGAGCATCTCGTGTCCCATCCGGGGATCGATCTGGTCGCGTTCACGGGCTCGAAGGACGTAGGGCTCCGGATCGTACAGCGGGCGGGAGTGACCGCTCCGGGACAGAGGAACGTAAAGCGCGTTGTGGCGGAGATGGGGGGCAAGAACGCGGTGATCGTCGATGAGACCGCCGACCTGGACGATGCCGTGCGCGGTGTGCTGGAATCGGCGTTCGGGTACCAGGGCCAGAAGTGCTCGGCATGCTCGCGGGTGATCGTGCTGGACGGGGTGTTCGATTCGTTCTCCCGAAGGATGGTCGAGGCGGTGAAGAGCATCGAGATCGGGAGCCCGGAGGAGTTCGGAACGCACCTCGGGCCGCTCATCGACAGGAGCGCCGTTGAAAAGGTGCGGCGGTACCTGGAGATCGGGAAGCGGGAGGCGCGTCCGGTCCTGATCCGGGAAACGGGGGAGGAGAACGGTTTCTTCCTCGGTCCAGCGCTCTTCGAGGCTGCCCCTGATGCGGTCATCGCCCGGGAAGAGATATTTGGTCCGGTGCTCACGTTCATTCGCGCGAAGGACTTCGAACAGGCGCTGGCCATCGCGAACCAGAGCGAGTATGCACTTACCGGCGGCCTTTATTCCCGCAGCCCCGCGAACATCGACCGGGCGCGCAGGGAGTTCCTGGTCGGCGATCTCTATATCAACCGGAGGATCACCGGAGCGCTGGTAGGCCGTCAGCCCTTCGGCGGTTTCGGCATGTCGGGCACCGGGTCCCAGGCTGGAGGCCCTGATTATCTTCTTCAGTTCATGAATCCGCGCACTGTGAGCGAAAATACGATGCGCAAGGGCTCCGCGCCGCTCGAAGGAACATGAAAGCCTTCGTGCGTGCGCCATGACCCGGAATGCTCGCCGTGGGGACGGCAGTGCGCTTTCTCGTGAGGCAGCGCCTTCGGGCAAACGAGTGAGTGTTTTACTTGATGCTAGCATGTGACGAACAATTCCTTCGAAAGGAGCGCATATGATCGTCATTACGGGGGCTACCGGCCAGCTGGGCCGTCTGGTCATCGCAGCGCTGCTCAGGAAGATGCCCGCCTCGGGCATCGTTGCCGCAGTGCGGAATGGGGAAAAGGCCAAGGACCTCGCGGCTAGGGGCGTAGAAGTACGGATCGCGGATTACAACGTGCCGTCTGCCTGGGATGCGGCGCTCAAGGGCGCGGAGAAGGTGCTCCTGATCTC
>JBAIYC010000173.1:0-2798 GCA_037916085.1 Nitrospirota bacterium
GCAAGGACATGATCGAAGCGCGCTGCAATTCGGAGAAGGGCGATCCCTTCCGGATGCTCGACTGTCTCCAGGGCAATTATATCGATCTGTCCATGAAGTGCAGGGTCAAATTGAACGAGTTCAAGGGCAGGTATCCGAAACCCGTGCAGTAAGGCCACATCCCTCTTTCCGCATCCCGCCTCCCGGATGAGCCGGAAGCAGAGAGGGAAACGCAGAGAACCGGAACAATCGAGCGAGAGGATGATGCAGGCCTGACATGTCCAGGAAACGATCGCTCCATCGTATGCTCGTCAAGCGCATAGTCCTTGTGGCGATCGCCGTTTCCGCCGTCGTGAGCGCTGTGGTCATCCAGCGGGAGCGCGACCGGACCGCCCGGGTGGCGCATGACCGGGCGATCATCCGGACCGCGACGCTGAACGTTCTGCTTCGGGACCAACTGGATGCGCCGGGGCTAGGTGATCACGCCGAGATCCGGAGGACGCTGAAGGCGATCGCCTACCAAGGGAGCGATCTGGTCTATGGACAGTACGTCCTCGCCCGGGTCCTCGATCCGGCCCTGAAGGAGGTGGCCACGGTCGCATATGAGGACCCCGCGGTCATTGCTCCCCTGGTACGGCATGTCGGGACCGTGCCGGTCCGGCATCCCGAAAAAGAGAACGCCCCCGATATCACACCTGTCCGGATCGATGGACGTCACTATTTCCGCGCCTTCGTCCCTCTTGCCGACAGCCGCGGAAGGACCGCCGCGTACGTGGAAGGGTTCTTCACGACGACGCCTGAGCAGCAACGGGCCGCGCGCAGGAACATCCTCGGTTCGGTCGCCCTGGCGGTCGGCATCGTCCTTGCCACGACGCTGCTCCTGTATCCGGTCATCCTGCGGCTCATGCGGCAGCTGGAGCGGTTGTCACTCAACTTGCTCGATGCGAACCTCGACATGGTGAGCGTGGTCGGCAGCACCATCGCGAAGCGCGACAGCGACACCGATGCCCACAACTTCCGGGTGACGATCTATGCGGTGCGGCTCGCGGAGGCACTGGGCCTCGACGAGAACACGGTCAGGACCCTGATCAAAGGCGCGTTCCTTCACGATGTCGGGAAGATCGGCATCCGGGACAACGTGCTTCTGAAGCCCGGGAGGCTGGACGAGCAGGAGTTCCTGGAGATGAAGCGGCATGTGAACCACGGTCTTGATATCGTCGGGCGATCGACGTGGCTCAGGGAGGCGTCGCAGGTCGTAGGGAGCCATCACGAGAAGTACGAGGGAAACGGCTATCCTGGAGGCCTGAAAGGCGAGGACATCCCGGTGCTCGCGCGGATATTCGCCATCGTCGATGTCTTCGACGCACTGACGTCGCATCGGCCGTACAAGAAACCGCTGAGCTACGAAGAGACCGTTGACATCATGAGGAAAGGCCGCGGCAGTCACTTCGACCCGAAGATACTGGATGCGTTCGTGAAGCTCGTCCGTCCCCTGTACGACAGGTACAGCACGGCGGATGACACCGGCGCGCGCCGGGACCTGGAGACCATCGTCGACCGGTATTACAAGGCCGATGTCGCGACGTTCCTCGAATAGAAGGAAGGTGTCGATTGTGTGTGCGCCGCGGTCTCGTTGTAACGATGTGACGCACTGACCGGGCCGTGCGGTGGCAGGAAGGCGCAAATGATCGACCGAAGATACAATATTCTCTACCGGCTCTGGGATGTGGAGCACGGTCCCTACAGTCTGCTGGCGGTGACGGTCATCACCGTCTTCGTCACCTCACCGCTCGTCGTCATGGGAGTGTTCCCTCCTCTCGTCTTCGATGCCTTCGTTGTCGTTTCCATGTTCGTTGGTGTCCTGACCGTGCACCCGCGCCCGGTCATGCGGTATCTCGTTCTGGTCTTGGCGGCCCTTGCTGTGGCGACACGGATCGCTTCAAAGATCGCGCCGGGAACCGCGATGCATGTGGTCGACGCAGTCAGCGAAGTGGCGGCGATCGGCCTCTTCGCGTCGCTCGTAATGAAGCAGTTCCTGAGCGCAGGCCGCCCTCCGGCGCACCGCATCTGCGCAGCGATCATCGTCTATCTCTTCCTGGGGATGATCTGGTCGCGGTTCTATCAGATCACCGGTCTTTTGATCCCCGGCGCATTCCACATGGCCGATGGCGGCGCCACGCTCACGAGCTATCTGTATTTCAGCTACGTGACCCTCGCGACGATCGGGTACGGCGACATCTCGCCGGTACATCCTGCGGCGCGGAACCTCGCGGTCCTGGAAGCGATCACCGGCCAGATGTACATCGCTGTCCTGATCGCCCGGCTCGTGTCCACATCGACGTCGGGCGAGCAGGGGCCCGAAAAGGGGAGGTGACGCTGATCAGGCCGGATTCGAAATGGCTGGGTGCAGACGATCTCCCGGAAGGCCGTCTGCATGGTAAATTCCTGTTTCGTCCGCCCGTCATCTTGCGTGTTCAAGGAGGGCTTGTGATGAAGTCAGTGATCATCGTATCCATTCTACTTGTCCTGTCGCTTCATGGGACCGCCGCGGCATGCAGCATCCAGAACCGCCACGAGACGCAGATCGGGGACGAGAAGGGCGTTGAGGGCGTCTGCTCGAACAACGGGTTGCCGATCACCTGCCATATCGCCAATGACGGGGGGGTCACCTGCGACGGTCCATCGGGGAGCTACAACGGCTATGACCTGAACGCGCTCGTCTTTTCCGCGTGCGGGTGCAGCTCCCAGGAGGAGCAGGAGAAGAAGGAAAAGAAAGAGCTCTGATCGAGGCAGGACCGGACGCTTCGCGGGGCTTCTCG
>JBAIYC010000174.1:0-2539 GCA_037916085.1 Nitrospirota bacterium
CCATCGTTATGAGCGCCGCACCTCCCATCATCAGGATGCCTTTCTGGGTGACCAGGCGATCGCTCAGCATCGAGAACTTGGTCGGAAACCAGCGGTCGAGGGCCATATTGGCGAGCACGCGGGGCCCGTCAAGGAACCCGGTCTGGGCCGCGACGAAAAGAAGCGCCGCTTCGGAAAGAAGGGTGACCAGGACTAAAACGGTTCCGCCCTTTCCCCAATCCCGCGTCATGGTTTCGAACAGAACGGCGTTCAGCGTCTTTCCGCTCTCCGGCATGACCCGGTACAGGAGATAGGCGACCATCAGGCCCATGACGACAAGGGCGAGCGAGAGCGCCATGTAGTGCATTGTACGCTTGCCGGTCTTCACCTTGGGCTCGCGGAGAATCGGGAGGCCGTTGCTCACCGCCTCGATACCTGTATACGTGCCCGCACCCATGCTGTACGCCCTGAGAAGCAGAAAGATCATGCCTCCGATTCCGAGCTCGGCCTGGGAGCTAGCGACTTCCGCGCGGGTTATGACTGCGAGCTCACTGAAGTGACCTGCATTCACGATAAGAGCATAGCCGATGATAAAGGCGTGTGTGAAGACGAACGTCAGGAAAATGGGCACCAGAGGAAGGACCGATTCCTTGACTCCGCGCATGTTCATCACGGTAAGGATTATGACCCCGAGGACCGCGAAGGGCAGCTTATAGGGTAGCCAGGCAGGCTGCAGAAAACTGAATAGAGCGTCGGCACCGCTCGCCACGGAGATCGTG
Organism: Nitrospirota bacterium; assembly: GCA_037916085.1. Classification (GTDB taxonomy): domain Bacteria; phylum Nitrospirota; class UBA9217; order UBA9217; family UBA9217; genus JAKAHZ01. The sequence goes on from JBAIYC010000174.1 coordinate 759, forward strand.
ATCGTGAGCACGTAGTCGATGAGAAGTGCACTTCCGGACACCATGCCTGCAGGGGGAGACAGGAGTTTGCTTGCGACGAGGTACCCGCCACCGCCCGTGGGGAACAGCTCGATGATCTGGGAATAACTGGCGGATATAATGAAGATTGTCACAGCCGTCATGAGCGCGATGAACACGCTCAGGTGCGTATGACCCTGGAGCGCATTGAACGCCTCTTCAGGACCGTAGCATGACGATGAAAGCCCGTCGGCGCCGAGGCCGATCCAGGCAAAAAAAGCAATCAGCGTCAGCTTGTGGAAGAGCGACGTGTCTTCGATGTCGTGCTTGGCGCCGATGACCAAAGTTTTGAGCCGTTTTGTGACCGTCGGCTTGTTCTGCTGCTCCATGAAATGCCCTTTCACTCTTCCGGTTCGTATTTCAGCCGGTACCCGATGCCCGGTTCGTTCATCAGAAACCGCGGCCGTGTGGGGTCGCTTTCCAGCTTGTGCCGGAGCTGGGTCATGTACACACGGAGATATTGAACTTCGTTCACGTGCGCCGGCCCCCAGACTTCCTGCAGGAGTTGGCGGTGGGTGATGACCTTGCCTGCATGACGGACCAGCACCGTCAACAGCTTGTACTCGATGGGCGTCAGATGTATTTCCGTATCGTCGATGAACACCTGGCGCTGCGCCAGGTCAATACGAAGGTTCTGGAGAACGAAGACCGGCTCCTGCTTGCCAGCGGTCTGGCGCGCCACGTGCCGAAGCGCGACCCTAATTCTCGCCATGAGTTCTTCTGCGCTGAAGGGTTTCGTCAGGTAGTCGTCGGCGCCGGCGTCGAGAGCCTTCACCTTGTCCTGCTCCTGTTCCCGTGCGGAAATAACCACGATGGGCGTTTGCGTCCATTCCCGCAGTCTCGCCGTGACTTCGAGACCGTCGAGATCGGGCAGGCCCAGGTCGAGAAGGACCACATCGGGATTCCGCGTGGCTGCCTGCATCAGACCCTCCTGGGCCGTCGCCGCCTCCACCAGGCGGTATCCGTGGCCCTGGAGCGTAATGCGCAGAAACCGCCGCATCTGGGGCTCGTCCTCGATCAGCAGTATGAGTTCCTTTTCGTCAGTCATCAGACAGGCACCGTTTCATCCATTTAACCATTTGAACCGTTCAAGCGGTTTTTTCCTCTTCTTCCCTCTTTGGCGCTGGAGGCAGTCCCGCTGCTGACAGGGTGAACCGGAACACGGATCCGCCGCCTTCGCGGTTTTCCGCCCATATTTTACCGCCATGGGCATTGATGATCGTGCGGCAAATGGCGAGGCCCAGTCCCACCCCGCCGGTGGCCCCGCGGCCGCGAACAAACTTTTCGAAGATGCGCTCTTCGTCTCCCGGCGGTATGCCCGGCCCCCGATCGGCCAGCTCGACAGTCACGGTATAGAATGATTCCGACGCCGACAGCTCCAGTGGCGTTCCTCTGGGTGTGTACTTGATCGCATTGTCAAAAAGATTTACCAGTACCTGTTCGATCAGCAGACCGTCGAAAGGAATAAGCGGCAGGTTGCCGGGAAGCTTGACCTGCACGGGATGGTCGTTGAGGCGGTCTCCCAGACGATTTAATACGACGCCAACGATTTCTTCGAGAGACTGCCACTCCTTGTTCACCTGGATGGCTCCGGATTCAAGCCTGGTCATATCGAGAACATTCTTGATGATTCGATTAAGGTGCTCTGCCTCTTCATGGATGGTCTTGACCAGATCGAGGCGGCTGTCCGTATCGAGCAGCACATCGCGCTGCAGCAGCGTCGT
>JBAIYC010000175.1:0-21261 GCA_037916085.1 Nitrospirota bacterium
CGTTGCCGAGATCGGCGCCAAGAACGTGAACATCAAGGAGGACATCGCCAAGATCTCGATCGTCGGCGTCGGCATGCGCTCCCATTCCGGCGTGGCGGCGCAGATGTTCTCCTCCCTGGCCAAGGAAAGCATCAATATCATGATGATCAGCACGTCGGAGATCAAGATATCCTGCGTCATCGACGCCAAGTACACCGAGCTCGCCGTCCGGGTGCTGCACGAGGCCTTCGGGCTGGAAAAGGCAGCGTAAGCGCTTCGCAGGTCGTGAGTGCGTGAAACGTGAAGGTGAAAGGGCCGGTCCTTCCCTTTGCCTTCTGTCTGACGTTTCCGAAAGAATCCTTGACGGGAAGAGGCTCGATCGAAGATATAGTCATGTCAACACGAGTGTTCCTATACGACACTACCCTCCGTGACGGCTCCCAGGCCGAGGATGTCAACTTCTCGGTGGAGGACAAGGTCCGCGTGGCCAAGAAGCTCGACGAGTTCGGCGTCCAGTATATCGAGGGTGGCTGGCCGGGCTCCAACCCGCGGGACATTGAGTTCTTCCGGGAGATGCGGAAGGTGCGCCTCAAGAAGGCGAAGCTTGCGGCGTTCGGCTCCACAAGGCGCGCGAAGCTCCGCGTTGCGCAGGACCCGAACATCCGTTCGCTCGTCTCCTCCGGCGTCGGCATCGCGACAATCTTCGGAAAGACCTGGGACCTCCACGTGCAGAAGGCGCTCAGGATCACGCTGGAGCAGAACCTGGAGATCATCCACGACTCCGTATCCTACCTCAAGAAGCACATGGACGAAGTGATCTACGATGCCGAGCATTTCTTCGACGGCTATCGCGCGAATCCCGCCTATGCCATGAGGACGCTCCTTGCCGCCCAGGACGGCGGTGCCGACTGCCTGGTCCTGTGTGATACCAACGGAGGGACGCTTCCGCAGGACACCGAGCGGATCATCGCCGACGTGAAGCGACATATCACCGCGCCTTTCGGTATCCATGCACATAACGACGCAGAGCTCGCTGTAGCCAACTCCCTTGCCGCCATCCGGCTGGGGGCGGTGCAGGTGCACGGGACGGTCAACGGCTACGGCGAACGGTGCGGCAACGCCAACCTCTGTTCCATCATTCCGGCGCTGCAGCTCAAGATGGACATCGGCTGTGTCCCCGACGGGAGCCTGCGGAAGCTGCGGGAGCTCTCCCGGTTCGTTGATGAGCTCGCGAACCTGCCGCACCGGAAGCGGCAGCCCTATGTGGGGGACAGCGCGTTCGCGCACAAGGGAGGCGTGCATGTCGACGCCGTTTCCAAGCTTCCCATGACCTACGAGCACATCGTTCCGGAACAGGTAGGGAACCGCCGGCGCATCCTGGTGTCCGACCTCGCCGGCAGGAGCAATATCCTGCAGAAGGCCGGCGAACTGGGGGTCTCGCTGTCCCGGGACAGCGCTGAGCTCGCGGAGATCCTAAGGCGCATCAAGCAGCTGGAGAACGAGGGGTTCGAGTTCGAAGGGGCCGAGGGCTCTTTGGAGCTCCTGATGCTCCGGGCGCGGCACAGCTACGAATCGGTCTTCAGCATGTTCGACCGCATCGACTACCGCGTGCTCACGGAGAAGCGGAAAGTGGACCCCCATCCGGTGAGCGAGGCGACGGTGACCGTCGAGTACAGGGGCAACATTGAACACACCGCTGCATGGGGCAACGGCCCGGTGAACGCTCTTGACAAGGCGCTGCGAAAGGTTCTGCCCAAGTACTTCCCCGGCAAGGGACTGGAGAACATGCGGCTCCTGGACTACAAGGTCCGGGTGCTGACCGCGTCGGAGGGGACTGCTTCACGGGTGCGCGTCCTCATCGAGTCTGGTGATGGAAAAGATAGGTGGGGAACCGTCGGCGTATCTGAGAACGTGATCGAGGCAAGCTGGCAGGCGCTGGTGGACAGCATCGAGTACAAGCTTCTGCGGACGGCAAAAAAGGGAAAGCCAAGAACATAGGCGCACGACTAAGTCACCGGGACACCAAGAATACCTTCGCGCCTTTATGGCTTTGTGGTGATCAAGGGCTTAAGGATGATAGAAGAAGAAGGCATCGTGATGGATACGCATGACGGCCTTGCCAAGGTCGCCGTACTGGCCAAGAGCGCATGCGAGAAATGCGCCGCTTCGGGCGTCTGCCATCCCCAGGGCGAGGATTCCTTCATGGAGGCGGCGAACCCGCTTGGTGCGAAGAAGGGGCAGAAGGTGAAGGTTGTGTTGGCGCCCCAGCTCTACCTCAAGGCGTCGATCATCATCTACGGAATCCCCATGGCCGTGTTCATCGCTGCGGCCATCATTGCAAAGAACCTGGCTGTCCGTTCCGGCGCAGAATCGAATTCCGATCTCTGGGCGTTGGCCGCGGGGATGACCTGTTTGGTTATTTCCTTTTTCTTCATTCGCAGCTATAATAAAAAGGTCGAGCGGACCCGGGAATACCAGCCGGTCATTGTTGAGATCCTGGGCGACTGAGCGGTGCCGGGGCAAAGGGCGGACGCATGAAGCTTATTACCAATCAGGACCAGGCGCGACGTCTCGCGCGGACGATCCTCTCCGACATCCTCCTGTACAATCCTGCGAAGGTCAAGGAAGGGATTGAGCAGGACACGCTCTTCGACGTCCTTTCCGACGAGCTTGCCGAAGGCAGGAAATATTACGAGAGCATGGTGGACCCCGCGATCCGGAACGATTCCAATTTCTTCAACGAGGCGGTCATCGATGTCCTCCTCAGGCAGGGGGGCAAGCACAAGTCCGACATCTGGTAGGGGCAGACGCCGCCGAAGAACAACTGACATCGCATCTTCGCCGAACAAAATTCATCATAAGGAGTGCCTATGCCGAACGCTGATGTCAAGGAAGTCCGCAACATTGCCATCCTGTCCCACGGATCAGCGGGCAAGACCTCGCTCGCCGACGCCATCCTGTTCGCCGCCGGCGCCATCGACCTTCTGGGGAGCGTGGATGCGGGGAACTCCGTGTTCATGCACGAACCCGAGGAGATCGCGCGGAAGATCACGATCACCGCTGCGGTCGGCTTCGCGGACTGGAAGGGCGTCCGCATCAATATCATCGACACTCCTGGCTACATCAATTTCCTCGAAGAGACCCGCGGCACCCTGCGCGCCGTCGACGGCGCCATCCTCATCATCTCGGCCATTTCGGGCGTCAAGGCGGAGACCGAGAAGATCTACAAGTTCGCCTGCGATTACGAGATCCCCCGCATTGCGTTCGTGAGCAAGCTGGACAAGGAGCGGGCCGACTTCTTCCGCGCCGTGGGCGACATGGAGAAGTACTTCTGCAAGAACGCCGTGGTGCTTCAGCTCCCCATCGGGCTGGAGGACAAGTTTTCCGGCGTCGTCGACCTGATCCGGATGAAGGCCGTCATGTTCGCCGGTGACGAAAGCGGCAAGATGGAGGAGAAGGATATCCCTCCGGAGATGAAGGACCAGGTGGCGACGTACCGGAAGAAGATGGTGGAGCAGATCGCCGAGACCGAGGACGGTCTGCTGGAGAAATACCTCGACAAGGGGGACCTTTCGCAGGAAGATCTCATCGCGGGGCTCAAGCACGGCACCATCGGCGGCGGCCTCCTTCCGGTGCTCTGCGGCTCGCCGGTCAGGAATATGGGCATTCAGCCACTCCTCGACATGGTCCTGACCTGCCTGCCGTCGCCGGCGGAGCACGCCCGGATCGTCCAGATCAAGGGCAAGGACCCGAAGACCGGCGAGGAGACCACGCGCAAGCCTTCTGCCGACGACCACCTGGCCGCCATCGTGTTCAAGACCATCATCGACCCCTTTGCCGGGAAGCTTTCGCTTATGAGGGTCCTCTCGGGGACCCTGAAGGCGGATTCGACGGTCTATAACACATCGAAACAGGTGAGAGAGAAGGTCGGCTCCCTGTTCCATGTCCAGGGCAAGAAGCAGGTTTCGGTGCCGCAGCTCACGGCGGGCCAGATCGGCGCAGCAGCCAAGCTCAAGGACACGCTGACGGGCGACACCCTGTCCTCCGAGGCGCATCCCATCGTCCTGGATTTCGCCAAGTTCGCCGACCCGGTGATGTCCTATGCCATCGAGCCCAAATCCCGGGGCGATGAGGACAAGGTGAGCACCGGTGTCCACAAGATCCTCGACGAGGACCCGACGCTCAAGTTCGTTTTCGACGAGCAGACCAAGGAGATGGTCCTGTCCGGGATGGGCCAGGTCCATCTTGAGGTGACCATCGAGAAGCTGAAGCGGAAGTTCGGCGTGGACGTGAGGATGAAGACGCCCAAGGTGCCCTACAAGGAGACCATCCGTCACCGGGCCAGGGCCCAGGGAAAGTACAAGAAACAGACCGGCGGCCACGGGCAGTACGGCGACGCCTGGATCGAGATCGAACCGCTGCCGCGCGGTTCCGGCTTCGAGTTCGTCGACAAGATCGTCGGCGGCGTGATCCCGCGGCAGTACATCCCGGCCGTGGAAAAAGGTCTCGTCGAGGCCATGCACGAAGGTTTCCTTGCAGGCTATCCCCTGGTGGACATCCGCGCCACGGTCTTCGACGGCTCCTACCATACGGTGGATTCTTCCGAGATGTCGTTCAAGATCGCGGCCAGCATGGGGTTCAAGAAGGCCATGGAGACTGCCAAGCCCGTGCTGCTGGAACCGATCATGAGCGTGGAGGTTGTCTCGCCGGACGATACACTGGGCGCCGTCATCGGCGACCTCAACTCGCGCCGCGGCAAGGTGCAGGGCGTGACGCCCCAGGCCAGCGGCCAGAACATCAAGGCGCTGGTTCCCATGTCGGAGATGCTCTCTTACGCTCCGACGCTCAATTCGCTCACGAGCGGCCGCGGCATGTACACCATGGAGTTCTACGGCTACGAGGATGTGCCAAGCCACCTGTCCCAGAAGATCATCCAGGAGCGCCACGCGCAGCAGGGCCAGGGCCAGGGCCAGAACACGCATAAATAGCCCCTTGTGCCGTTCAGGATCCCGGATCCCACAGCCACAAAGATGCATAATCGGTCTTTGTGGCTCTTTTTTCGGGCCTGCCGCTGGGGCGGAATAGGTACGGTATGTTCAGAAAAGACACCCTTGTCAACGGGATACGGGTCGTGTCCGAGACCCTGCCGAAGTCGCGCTCCGTTTCCATCGGCGTGTGGGTCAAGGTGGGTTCGCGCCATGAGCCCGCGGAGGTAGGCGGCGTATCGCATTTCATCGAGCACATGTTCTTCAAGGGGACGAAGAAGCGGACCGCCCGGGACATCGCCACGGAGATCGACTCGCTGGGCGGAGAGATGAACGCCTTCACGTCCCAGGAGAACACGACCTACTACGTCAAGGTCCTCGACGAACACCTGCCGATCGCCGTCGACATCCTGGCGGACATCCTGATCGGTTCCCGCTTCGACCCCGCCGAGATGGAGAAGGAGCGCAAGGTGATCCTGGAAGAGATCAAAATGGTCGAGGACACGCCGGACGACTTCATCCACGAGATCTTCACGGGTGCGGTCTGGCAGGGAAATCCCCTCGGCCGGCCGATCCTGGGAACCAAGGACACCATCAAGCATCTCAAGCACAGGGACATCCTTGCTTACATCGAGGACTACTACAGTCCCCGGGAGATCGTCATCGCCGTTGCCGGGAACTTCGAGCACGGGCGTCTTATCGAGCTCTTGAACGGAGCCTTCGGCGGTTTCGTGCGGCCGGGGGTTCCGAAGACGGACACGACACCCGGCTTCCGGCACACGGTCACGGTACGGAAGAAGCAGCTGGAGCAGGTGCAGCTCTGTCTCGGATGCAAGGGCATCAGCTATACCGATGACGACCGCTACACGATCCTGGCGCTGAACACGGTGCTTGGCAACAGCATGAGCTCGCGGCTCTTCCAGGAGGTGCGGGAACAGAACGCACTTGCCTACTCGATCTACTCCTACGTCACTGCGTACCGCGATGCGGGCCTGCTCACGGTCTACGCGGGGACCGGTCCTTCTACGGCGGTGCAGGCGCTCCGGCTCATCGTGAAAGAGATCCGGAAGCTCCGGGACGAGGGCATCACGCCGGCCGAGGAGATGCGGGTGAAGAACCAGATCAAGGCGAACCTCGTGCTGTCGCTCGAAAGCAGCAACAGTCACATGAGCCGCATCGCACGACAGGAGATCTACTTCGGCAAGTACTTTTCCGTCGATGACATCATCCACGCCGTGGACGAGGTCACCGCGACAGACATAAACCGCATTGCCAGGCAGATCTTCACGCGGGAGACCGTGGCGCTCAGCATCCTGGGACCGCTGGCAAAGGACGATGTGCCGGAAGATATCCTGGATCTGTGAGCCGGGAAGGAAACTGCACGGCAGAGGGAAGTTATGTCCGACCATCTTGTTGTTGAAATCATGCAGCTCCACAACGCAACCGGGCTGCCGGTGCCCCACTACCACACCGAGCATTCTGCAGGTGTGGACCTGTATGCCGCGGTCGATGACGCGCTGGTCCTCGAGCCTGGCGGATGGAAGCTCGTGCCCACGGGGCTTGCTGTTGCCATCCCTGAAGGATATGAGGGTCAGGTCCGGCCGCGGAGCGGGCTTGCCCTCAAGCACGGTATCGGGATGCTGAACGGTCCCGGTACCATCGATGCCGACTACCGCGGCGAGATCGGCATCATCCTGTTCAACTTCAGCGATAGGCCGTTCACCATCCACCGCGGTGACCGCATCGCTCAGCTGGTCCTTGCGAAGCTCGCGAAAGCGGTCTTCCGGACGGTGGACGGTCTGCCTGAGACCAGGCGCGGATCTGGCGGATTCGGCCATACGGGAGTAAAATGAGTGCGGATTTCGGATTGCGGAATGCGGAGTGGAAGACGGGAGAACATCATGAGTAAAGTGAGATTCCTCATAGTCCTCTGTTTCCTGGTTGTCGGAGCAACAGTGGCCTCCGGCCAGGACCTCAAGGTCACGGAGAAGGTACTACCGAACGGGCTGAAGGTGCTGCTCAAGGAGGAGCACAAGTCCCCGGTGGTGACCTTCCAGGTCTGGTACCGCGTAGGCTCGCGGAACGAGCGCCTCGGCAAGACCGGCATGTCCCATCTGCTCGAGCACATGATGTTCAAAGGCGCGAAGAAGTACGGGCCCAAGCAGTTCTCCCAGACCGTGCAGCGGAACGGCGGCAACGACAACGCCTTCACGAGCAAGGACTACACGGCCTACTTCGAGAATATCGCTGCCGACCGGCTCGAGATCGCCATGGACCTGGAGTCCGACCGCATGCAGAACCTGCTCCTGGACCCGAAAGAGTTCCTGTCGGAGCGGGACGTGGTGAAGGAAGAGCGCCGCATGCGCTATGAGGACGACCCCACGCAGACCATGGTCGAGCAGATGATGGCAACGGCCTTCAGCGCCCATCCCTACCAGTGGCCGGTCATCGGATGGATGGCCGATATCGGCAACATCACGCGCGACGACCTGGAAAAGCATTACCGGACCTACTACGCTCCGAACAACGCGACCGTCGTGGTTGTCGGAGACTTCGACACGAAGAAGACGCTCGCCCTCGTGGAAAAGTACTTTGGCAGCATCCCGAGGGGGCCCGAGATCCCGAAGGTCGGCGCTGTGGAGCCGAAGCAGCTCGGTGAAAAGCGGGTGAAGGTCAAGCAGGAAGCGGAGCTTCCTGCGATCTATGCCGGCTACAAGGTGCCGACCCAGACGAACAAGGACTCCTACGCCCTGAACGTGCTCCAGGGCATCCTCTCGTCGGGAAAGAGCTCCCGGCTCTACCGGTCGCTGGTGTACGAGAAGCAGATCGCGCTCTACGCGGGCGGCGACTACGACGATATCTCCACGGACCCGAACCTCTTCTATGTCTATGCCGGCGTTATGCCGGGCAAGAGCCCGGATGAGGTAGAGAAGGCGCTCTACGCCGAGATCGACCGGTTCAAGAACGAGCCTGTGACGGACGAAGAGCTCCAGAAGGCCAAAAATCAGGCAGAGGCGACCTTCATCATGAGTCAGGATTCGGTGTTCTACCAGGCGATGCTCCTGGGTCAATACGAGACCGTGGCAAACTGGAGGCTTCTCGCTGCCTACCTCGACGGCATTCGGGCGGTGAAGAAGGAAGACATCGAGCGCGTGGCGAAGCAGTATTTCACCGAAGACAACCGGACCGTGGGCATCCTGGTGCCGGTGAAATCAAAAAAGAGCGAATAGGGTGACCACGTATGAACGCGGATAGGATCAAAAGCTTGAACGTGGGTCCGGAGTCCAAGAGACCAAAAGAGGCGAATGGTATGAGATTCCTGAAATATCTATTCATCGCAGTGCTGGCCGCAGTCGTGCCGGTTTCGGCGCATGCGGCCGAACAGCTCGGCAAACGCATCGTGCTGGAGAACGGCATGGTGCTGCTGCTGTCCGAGCGGCATGAGCTGCCGGTGGTCACGGTGAGCATGGCGATCAGGGCGGGGAACGTCGTGGAGCCGGCCGACAAACCGGGGCTGGCGTCCATCACTGCTTCCCTCCTGACGCAGGGGACCAGGAAGCGAACGGCCAGCCAGATCAGCAGCGAGATCGATTTCATCGGCGGATCCCTCTCGGTGTCGGGCGGAGACGACTTCGCCAGCACGAACCTTCGGGTGCTCACGAAGGACATCAAGGCCGGCTTTGAGCTGCTGGCAGATGTTCTGATGGACCCGGTCTTCGACCAAAAGGAGATCGACCGGAAGGTGAAGGAGACCCTTGCGGAGATCCAGCGCCAGAAGGAGGAACCGGAGGTGATCGCCGGCAATGCGTTCAGCAAGGCGGTCTTCGGCAGCCATCCTTACGGACGGACGAACGATGACGTTGCCGCCTACCTTCCCCGCATCACGAGGCGGGACATCCAGGACTTCTACGGCCGGCGCTTCGGCCCGAACGACTGCATCGTGGCCGTCGTGGGCGATGTGACCGAGAAGGAGGTCGTGACACTCTTGCGCGAGCGTTTCGCCGGATGGAAGCCTGCCGAGAGGCAGGACCCGCCGCACGCCTCGCCTCCTGCGATACCGTCGCTTGCGGTCAAGAAGATGGACAAAAACATCGCGCAGGCGAACATCGCGCTGGGAGAGGTGGGGATCAGCCGGGAGAACCCTGATTTCTATGCCGTGATCGTCATGAACTACATCCTGGGCGGCGGCGGCTTCTCGTCCCGCCTCATGGACAACATCCGGGACAACCGAGGACTGGCCTATGACGTGCATAGCGGTTTCGACGCCCGGAAGGAACCGGGCGCATTCCGCGTCTGGACACAGACCAAGAGCGAGTCGGCGAACGAAGCCATCGCCGAGATCTTCAAGGAACTGAAGCGGATCAGGACGGATCCTGTGTCGGACAAGGAGCTGGCCGATGCAAAGGCCTATCTGACCGGCAGCTTTCCGCTTCGGATGGACACCTCAGCAAAGATCGCCGGGATGCTCACGAACATCGAGATCTACAACCTCGGCCTCGATTATCCGGAGCGGTACGTCGGCCTGATCAACGCCGTCACCAAGGAAGATATTCTCCGGGTAGCGAAGAAGTATATCGACCCGGACCACATGGTCATGGTGGTGCTGGGAAACCAGGAAAAGATCAAGCTGAAGTACTGATTCTGTCACGACGGATGAACACAGACGGATTCAGAGCCAAAAACCGGTCCTTGTTGACGGTTTGGTTCTATCTGTGTTCATCTGTGGTTCGTACGTGTATGTCCTCTGCGATCAAAATTCTTCCCGACAATCTCATCAACAAGATCGCTGCCGGCGAAGTGGTCGAACGGCCCGCATCGGTGGTCAAGGAGCTTATCGAGAACTCCCTTGACGCCGGCGCAACGGAGGTGTTCGTCGACGTCGAACAGGCCGGCATGCGGCTTATCAGGGTTGCGGACAACGGCGGCGGCATGACGCGGGAGGATGCTCTGCTCGCTTTCGAGCGCCATGCGACGAGCAAGATAGCCTCGGAGCCTGACCTCGAGGCCATCCGGACCATGGGGTTCCGCGGGGAGGCGCTCGCAAGCATCTCGTCGGTATCGCGCGCACGGTTGCTGACGGCGCAGCGCGGCGCTCCGGGAGTCCTGGTCGAGATCGAAGGCGGGTCGATGAGGCCAGCTTCTGATGCGGCCTCTCCGCCGGGGACAACAGTCGAAGTGCATCATCTTTTCTTCAACACGCCGGCGAGGCTCAAGTTCCTGAAGAGCCCTTCCACCGAGCTCTCCCACATCATCGCAGTGGTTTCGCGCCTGGCGATGGCCCGTCCGGATGTGCGTTTTCGACTGGCCCACGACAGAAAGAACGTGCTTGATCTCCCGTCTGCAGCAAGCGTCCACGAGCGGGCGTTCCAGCTCTTCGGCCAGGAACTGAGCGATAATGTCTTGACCTTCGCTGCGGAGCGGACGCCGGTCCGCGTATCGGGACTCGTCGGAAAACCGGGCTACGACCGCGGAGACAGGACCCACCAGGAGTTCTACGTGAACGGCCGGTTCGTGCGGAATGCCTCGCTTTCCCATGCGCTCGCTGAAGCCTATCGTGACCTGGTCATGCGGGACCGCTATCCCGTAGGATTTATCTTTGTGGATATCGACCCCGGCTTCGTCGACGTGAACGTCCATCCCGCCAAGGCGGAGGTCCGCTTCCGTAACCAATCCCAGGTGCACGACTTCGTCCGTGACGCGCTCCGGGAAGCGCTCCGCGGCTCTCACGCCCCTGCTCCGGAGGCCCGCGACGGGCGCGTCCAGGAGGCCGTCGCCGATTATCTTAGGAATGCTGAGCAAGGAGCGGGGGGCGCCGCGAGTCCGGTGGCCGCAGCTCAGAGATGGGAGCCCGATGACGAAGGGGCTTCCGTTACCCATCTTCCTGCCTCTTCTCACTCGCAGCTTCAGGCACTGCGCTCAGCGCCGTTCCATCCCCTGGCCCAGGTCCACGATTCCTTCATCATCGCCCAGGACAATGACGGCATGGCGCTGATCGACCAGCATGCGGCGCACGAACGTGTGCTCTTCGAGATGCTCCAGGACCAGCGGACATCCGGGGACATCCCGGTGCAGAACCTGCTCCTTCCGGTGCAGGTCGAGCTCGGCCAAGCGGAAGCGGAGCTGCTCAGGGAATATCTGCCCGAACTCAACCGTTTCGGCCTCATTGTCGAGGAGTTCGGCGGAGCCACCTTTGTCATCAAGGCCGTTCCGGCGCTCCTCGCCGCGGGTGACTATAAGAGCCTGCTCATGGATATCATTGGAGAAGTCAAACTCCACGGGAAGAGCGGAAAAATGGACGCCGTCCGCGACGAGGTCCTTTCGGTCATGGCGTGTCATCCGGCGATCAAGGTCCACCGGCGGCTGAGCCTGCAGGAGATGGAAGACTTGATCCGTGATCTCTTCGCCTGCCGGATGCCCCATTCCTGCCCGCATGGCAGGCCGACGGTCGTTCGGTTCTCGATGGATGAGATCAAGAGGATGTTCAAGAGGATATAGGCGCTCTTGCCACAAAGGTACGAAGACGCAAGGGAAGGACCCAAAAAGGCGATGACGAGCTATTGGCATGATGCACAGTCCTTCGTGCCTTGGTGACTTCGTGGTTGGGGTGGATCTGCAATGCCAAGGAGTGTACGGTATGGACTGGTTGACCAGCGCGGAAGCATGGATCGCGCTCGTAACGCTCACGACGCTCGAGATCGTGCTGGGCATCGACAACATCATCTTCATCTCCATCCTCGTCGGCAGGCTGCCGGAGCGCCAGCGCCAGAAGGGCCGCGTGCTCGGGCTGGGCTTCGCCATGGTGACCCGCATCCTGCTGCTGCTCTCGATCACCTGGGTCATGAAGCTGACCTGGCCGCTGTTTCACGTCCTCGAAAAGGGGATATCGGGCAGGGACATCATCCTGATAGGCGGCGGACTCTTCCTTATCTGGAAGAGCACCGTGGAGATCCATGAGAGCCTCGAGGGGGCGGGGGAGGAACGGAGCGCCCGGGCGCTGGGCGGGTTCGCCGCGACGATCCTGCAGATCGCGATACTCGACATCATCTTCTCGCTCGATTCGGTGATCACCGCGGTGGGCCTGGTTCAGGACGTCGCGGTCATGATCGTCGCCATCATCGCGGCGGTCGTCGTCATGATGTTCGCAGCGAAGGCCATCGGCGACTTCGTCGACCGGCACCCGACGATCAAGATGCTGGCCCTCAGCTTCCTCGTTATGGTCGGTGTTGCGCTGATCGCCGAGGGGTTCGATCTGCATATCCCGCGCGGCTACATCTACTTTGCCATGGCCTTCTCCACGGTGGTCGAGATGCTGAACATCCGGATGCGTAAGAAAGCGGCGCCGGTGAAGCTGCATAAATCGATAGAGAAGAACTGATCTTCACCACGAAGTCACGAAGGCACGGAGAAATGCAAAGATCAGACCGAGATAACCACAGATGAGCACAGATGACGGCGTGCGATCCAAGCACGCCTTCAATGACAATGCGGGTCTGGTGTATCGGTGCTCATCAACGTCTGAGGAATTCGATTCTCTCCGTGTCTCAGTGTCTCCGTGGTAGACTACAGCCTCGATCATGTCCTCCAAGAAGCCCATCCTGATCATCGCCGGCCCTACTGCGGTCGGCAAGACCGATGCCGCGATCCTGCTGGCCAAAGAGCAGAACGCCGAGATCGTGAGCGCCGATTCCATGCAGATCTACCGCGGCATGGACATCGGTACCGCAAAGCCCACCCCGGAACAGCGCAGGCTCGTCTATCACCATATGATCGATGTAGTGGACCCGGCCCAGCCCTACAGCGTCGGGGACTATCTCCGCGATGCCCGGACCGCCATCGACGCGATCCTCTCCTCCGGCGGCGCGCCCATCGTCGTCGGCGGCACGGGGCTCTATATCCGGGCGCTCATGCGGGGGCTGTTCCACGGGCCACCCGCCGACCTCGACCTGCGGGAGAATCTCCTTCGGAAGGAGACCGAGGGCGGCGAGGGAACGCTCTACGCTGACCTCGTACGGCTCGATCCCGAAGCCGCCATCAAGATCCATCCAAACGACCTGCGCCGGACGGTCCGGGCCCTGGAGGTCTTCTTTCTCCGGGACCGCAAGCTGTCTTCTCTCCAGCAGGAGCACGGGTTCAAAGAGCGCTCCCATGATTTCCGGCTTGTCTTTCTTGTTCGGAGCAGGTCGGAGCTTTACCCCCGAATCGAGTCCCGCGTGGACCAGATGATCGCCCAGGGGCTGGAGCAGGAAGTGAAGACGCTGATGCTCAAGGGATACGGCGGAGACCTTGTCTCGATGCAGGCGATCGGTTATCAGCACTTCATCGACTATTTCAACGGACGGACCGGCTACGATGAAACAGTGGAACTGCTGAAGCGGGACACCAAGCGTTTCTCGAAACGGCAGTTCACCTGGTTCCGGAGGGAGCACGACGCTAAATGGGTCGATATCACCGGCCTTGAGAATGCGGCGGATATCGTTGCGGAGATAAAGAAAAGCGTTGAAATTTCAAACAACTTGGTATAAGATTCCAAAAATTATTTTGTTCATGAAGATAAAGTCAGTGCGCTATTTCGGAGCCTCACGGAGGGGTTGATGGGCAAGTCGCAGGTGAATCTGCAGGACATCTTTCTGAATCAGATGCGCAAGGAGAAGATCCCGGTCACTATGTACCTGGTGAATGGAGCCCGCATCTCGGGAACCATCAAAGGATTTGACAACTTCGTCATCCTGATGAAGCAGGAGAACCAGCAGCTTGTGTACAAGCACGCCATTTCCACCATCATCCCGGAGCGCCCGGTCGATCTTCTCGAAAGCTCCGACACCAGGAAAGCATCAGAGCCGTCATCAGGGACGGCGCAGGCGTGAACTGATCGCGGAATGCCGAACAGCGAGTGCGGAAACCGTTGTGAATTCCCCTTTTGTCCCCAGGGCCTGCCTGTGCGATCCTCGGCGACAAGGCTATCTCAATGAAAAAAAGCAGATCATCAGCGAATGCCGTGACGATTGGCGTCATCGGCGGAAGCGGCCTGTACGAGATAGAGGGGCTGACGAACATCAGGGCGGTCCGGGTCGCCACGCCGTTCGGAAAACCCTCGGACGACTATGTCATCGGCACGCTCTTCGGGCGCCGAGTCGCCTTCCTTCCCCGCCACGGCAGAGGGCACCGGACCATGCCTACGGACATCAATTACCGCGCGAACATCTACGGCATGAAGATGCTGGGCGTGGAACGCATCATCTCGGTGAGCGCCGTGGGCAGCATGAAGGAGGAGATCAGACCTGGCGACATCGTCATCCCCGATCAGTTCTATGACCACACGAAGCATCGCCGGAGCACCTTTTTTGGGAGCGGCGTCGTGGCGCATGTAGGGATGGCCGACCCTGTCTGCGGCGCTCTCTGCGCGGTCCTTGTCGATGCGGGCGTGAAGGTCGGTGCTACGGTCCGCCGCGGCGGGACCTACCTCTGCATGGAAGGGCCCCAGTTCTCGACACGGGCCGAATCACTGACGTACCGGCAGTGGAACGTCGACGTTATCGGCATGACCAACGCCACGGAGGCAAAGCTGGCGCGCGAGGCCGAGATTTGCTACAGCACGATCGCGCTGGCGACTGATTACGACTGCTGGCACCACAGCGAGGAGGCCGTGACCGTCGAGGCAGTGCTCGAGGTCATGAAGCACAACATCGAGACGTCGAAGGCCATCATCAGGCAGGCGGTCCAGCTGCTTCCCCGGGAACGGACCTGCGGATGCGGCGACGCGCTCCGCAACGCCATCATGACGCCGGCAAAGCTCATTCCGCCGAAGACGAAGAAAGACCTGGCACCGATCATCGGAAGGTACGTAAAGAAAAGATAATTCGCATGTGGAGGTTTTTTGTGAGTCTTCTTGTTGTGGGCACCGTTGCGCTCGATTCCGTCAAGACGCCTTTCGGCAACGTGGACAACGCCCTGGGCGGGTCGGCGACCTATTTTTCCACCTCCGCGAGCTACTTCACCGATGTCCGCCTCGTTGCGGTCATCGGAGAGGATTTTCCGAAAGAGCATATCAGCTTCCTGAAGAGCAGGAACGTGGATGTACGCGGCCTTGAGGTCCAGAAGGGTGAGACGTTCCGGTGGAAGGGCGAGTACGGATACGACCTGAACGAGGCGAAGACGCTTGCCACGCACTTGAACGTGCTGGCCACGTTCAAACCGTCGATCGTCGACGAGTACAGGAGCTCGGACGTGGTGTTCCTGGCGAACGTGGACCCCGAGATCCAGCTTGATGTGCTGCGGCAGGTGAAGAAGCCGAAGCTCGTGGCCTGCGACACGATGAACTACTGGATCTCAAGCAAACCCGAAGCGCTGAAACGAACGCTCAGGGAAGTGGACCTTCTGACGATCAATGAAGCGGAGATCCGCCAGCTTGCCGGGGAATCCAGCCTGGTCAAGGCGTCACGAGCGGTGCAGGCCATGGGGCCAAAGACGATCGTGGTGAAGCAGGGGAGCTATGGTGCGCTCATGTTCAACGGCCACAGTGTCTTCAGTGCGCCGGCCTATCCCCTTGAGAGCGTGTTCGATCCGACCGGAGCGGGAGACACCTTTGCAGGCGGTTTTATGGGCTACCTGGCCAACACGATGAACTTCTCCGAGGCAAGCCTGCGCCAGGCCGTTATCTTCGGCAGCGTCATGGCATCGCTCAACGTGGAGTCATTCAGCCTGGACCGTCTTCGCAGCCTGGACTACAAGGAGATCGAGGCCCGGTTCCGCGAGTTCAAGAGACTGACCCATTTTGAGGACATTTAGACGGCGAACGCCGTCGGACGACCCGCGAAGGAGCAGCAACGGCAGAGGGGCATCCATGTTCACGATACAGAACGAAATAAACGACCTAAAGGTCAAGGACAGGAACATCTACAAGATCCTGTACTCGATGAACAGCCATCCCGTGGCAACTCCGGAGATGAGCGTTGAAGAGGCCCGCTGCTATATCCTCTTCTTCGGCGAAGGACAGAACCTGTCGGCCTTCATCGGGTTATATCTGCCGCGCACGGACCGCAAGTTCTTCTACACCTACTCGAGCAATCCCTTTCCCGTCGAAGGGCAGAGCGATGTCGAGGATGAGGCACGCGCTTTTGCCGAGGACATGGGTTTCCTCCTTGACGAGATCAATGTCAGCGGAATGACGGCAGAGGATCGTACCCACTGGATCGAAGAGCAGTACATTTTCGGCTACAAGAAACCGGAGACAGAGGAAGAACCTTCCGAATCCGATGAGGAAGGCACGGCAACCTCTGAAGAGGAGGAAGAGGAACAGGAAAAAGAGAATGAGCCAGTGGCCGAGACAGCGCCCGTTCTCGCGGAACCTTTGCAGGAGGCTGCAACGCCTCCGTCAACAGCAGCCGAGTCGGCGTCTCCGGCTATGGCTGCTCCCGCACCTGCAGTTGCACCTTCACCGGCAATCCCTCCGGCGGCTCAGGAGCCGGTGACCAGCACTCCCGCGGCGCAGCCCGAGCCCCCTCAGCAACCCCATCAGCCCCACTCGCCGCAGTACCAGAAGCCGGTTCCCGGCCCGGGCCAGCCCTACGTCCAGCCTCCGGCACAGCCGTACCAGCAGCAACCGCCCGTACAGCCGTCCCAGCAACCGCCTCCGGTGCAGCCACATCCGCAGCAGCCCGCAGTACAGCCATACCAGCAGCCGCCGGTACAGACGCAGTATTCACCTCAGCAACCGGATGCCCAGCCGGGACATCCCAATATCCGGCCATCCGAACCGGTGTATCAGCAGCAGCCTGTGCCTGAGCTTGGTGAACCCATCGTTTCTCCTGCTCCTCCGCAGCGACAACCCGGAGCTGCTCGAGCCATACAACAGCCGCATCAGGCGGCGACGGTCAAGAAACAGGTTGTTCAGAGGCCGCCCAGGCCGGTCGCTCGCGAGGAAAAGAGGGTTCCCGAAGCAGAGGCCAAAGAGCCGGCAGTGACGTTCGAGAACGCATTGGAGGCGGCATATCGGGAGCAAGTTATCAGGCGCCCGAAGCCGACGGAGACCGGTCCGGCAAAGAAAACTTCCGGAACGGTGGCGAGGGACAAGGAGGCGCTGGCGCGCCTGCTTGCATCATTCTGAAAGGACCATCGATGAAGAGATCTGTTATAGCGCTCATGCTCCTGACACTGGCCGCCTGTGCGACCGCCGGGAAGACCGACGATGCGAAGATGGCGCAGGGATACTATGACCGGGGGGTAAATTTCCTCCAGATGAAGGATTACCAGAGCGCGATCGTGGAGTTCCAGCGCTCGATCAAGACCGATCCGAAGAACAAGATGTCCTATTATGCCCTCGGTCTCGTCTATGACATGATGGGCAAGACCGCCGACGCCGAGAACTTCTACAAAGAGGCGGTTAGCCAGGATCCCGACTTCTCCGAGGCCCACAACGCCCTCGGCGGTATCTACAGCAGGCAGCAAAAGTGGAAGGATGCCGAAAAAGAGTTCCGGAAGGCACTGGACAATAAGCTCTACGAGACTCCCCATATCACCTATCTGAATCTGGGCAACATGTACATGGAACAGCATCAGTACGAAAAGGCGGTGGATTCGTACCGCGATTCGAAGCGGCTGGTGTATCAGGACATTACGATCTCCAAACTCGGCGCGGCGCTTCTTGCGGCCGGACATGTAAAAGACGCCATCAGCGAACTTCAGGAGGGGATCGCGCTATCGCCGAAGAATGCCGACATGTGTCTCAACCTCGGCCTTGCCTATCTCAAAGATGGGAACAAGCGGGCGGCCCTTGGTCAGTTCAAGCGGGTCGCTGAGCTTGCGCCGACGAGCGACAGTGCACGGACCGCCCAGGACTACATAACGACGCTGGAGCGCGACGCCGCGCGGAAACCAGGAAGAAAATGAACATGAAGAGGAGAGCATGGAAACATTAGGGCCCTATCTGCGCAGTGCCCGTGAAGCGAAGGGTATAGACCTGCGTGACGCGGCGCAGCAAACGAGAATCAGCATCAACTTTCTGAAGGCCATTGAGAAGGAGGATTTCTCCAAACTGCCCGGCGAGGTCTTCGTGAAAGGGTTCCTGAAGAGCTATGCGCGGTTCCTCCAGTTGAGCGAGGACGATGTTATGGACCGCTACGCCGAATGCATACGGACGGCTGCAAGCGCCACGACGCAAAAGAGCGACAGGTCCAAGGCGCCGACACCGGCACCGGCGCCACAGGCTAAGCAGGCCGCATCGCCGCCCGAGCAAACGAAGCAGAGGTCATGGGAACCTTATCTCTGGGGCGGGATCGCGGTCATTGCGCTTGCAGCACTGGTCCTGATCGTTGTTCCGGAGCGTCATCCTGCGAAAGGTCCATCACGATCACCTTCCTCCCGGCCAACAGACACGGCTCTGGTCACGGTGCCGGCGACAACGGCCATGCCGGAAAAGCTATATCTTGAAATCGTCGCGTTAGATGATGTATGGGTCCTCGTGCGGACCGATTCGAGCCCGCAGAAGAAGGCGGTCCTCAACAAGGGCGAATCGATCACGTGGAGCGCCGATGCGCGGTTCCTGGTGAGCTACGGCAGCATCGGAGCGGCCAAGCTCATTCTCAACGGGAAGGAACTGACCGTTACCGGTCCGAAGAACGCAGTCGTTCGGGACATGATCATTACCGCGGCAGGCGTGGCATACCAGAAGTTCGACGCAGAGAAACCGGCGCAGGCGAAGCAGAAAATGGTTACGCGGCCGGCGGTGACGCCGCCACCGATCAGGCAGGCACCGACGGGGACGATTTCCCCGCCGAGGACAGCTCCAACGGCCTCTCCCCAGGCGGCGGTCCCCGGCCCCGCGCCGTCTGCGAGTTCTACGGTCCTATCCATCCTCTCGCGGGGACAATAAAAAGAACCTGCACGACACGAGTTCAAAGTCAGACCTCCCAAGGAAGATTTCGACAATGAAATGGAGTGCGCTGGTCCTACTGGTCCTGGCTGCGGTCATAGCGGCCGCTCCGGCTCAGGCGAAGGAAGGGTTCTTTTTCGGCGCGAACCTGCTCTTTAATGATTTCAGCGGAGACATCAACAACCTCGACAGCGGCGAGGGCCTTGGACTGCGCGGCGGGTACGGATTGAACCGGTATCTGTCGTTCGAAGCGGGGCTCTTCAAGACGGCCCACGACATCAAGAACGGTGGCGGCAGCGCTGATTTCAAGGGAACAACGATCGACGCCAAGCTGAACCTGCCTTTGACGGGCAGCCGCATCGAGCCCTATCTCCTTGGCGGCGTGGGCAGGTACAGGATAGACTACCCCGGCCAGACGATCGAGGGTAACGGAGGCCAACTGGGAATCGGCATGGATATCTATCTGTTCCCGGAGCTGAACCTCAACGTGGGGGTATCGCGCCGCAATATTACGTTCGAAACGACACCCGAGAAGACCGGAAAAGTGACGACCCTCGACCTCGGCCTGACCTATCACTTCATCTAACGGGGATCGTGAACATCGTATCTCGGCCGGTGCCGCTCGGCGCCGGCTATTCTTTTGCATTCCTCTGTTCCATGTTCCTCACATGGGTCCCTTTCCAGTAGGTCCGATTACACTTCCCACAACGATAGAAACGTTTCATCCGCAAGTAGACGTATACCGGGACCCGGTCACGCGCCTCATCCTTGCTGAGCGGTTCGAGCGGTTCATTGCAGACGGAACAGCGGGTCAAGGCGGCGATCGGGGCGAGCGCAAAAGCGCCGATCACCTGTCGGACCTGGTCGACAATATGGTCGCTATCGATAAAGAGATGGTTCTTTGCAAGGGGCCGGGCGGCAAGGCCGGTGTCGCGGGTCAGGATGATGCGGTCTTCTTCAAGGGCACGCTGAAGGAGATCGTTGTCGGAGAGGGTGTTGTCATAGAAGACGTCGAAGCCCAGAAGGCGCATCCGTTTCGCCAGGCTGCCCAGCATGACGTCGGCGATGAACTTCATATACGTATTTTACCGCAGGAAACAGGAAAGAAAAAGATAGGACGCGGAGGAACGCGGATGCACGCGGATACGGCAGAGTCAAAGACGATTTGGACACGGATTCACACGGATGAACACGGATTAGACCGAATCGGCGGCGTGGAACAGAGATTGAGGTGAATGAGCGCGCATCGAAACTGCCCTGTCATTCTGAGACGAAGTCGAAGAATCTCGTATTTGGAAGTTCAGGAGAGACTTTGCGGAGGTTCTTGCTTTGCTTTTAGCCGGGATAATCTTCGACGTTGACTAGACGTATCCATGTTGATCAGATTTGATCCGCGTCCAATTGCAGTTGTGACGTTTCTTATCCGTGTGGCTCCGTACACGTCAGTGGCTACGCAAATCTCTTCAACCTCAGCGAGTTCGACACAACGCTCACGGAACTGAAGGCCATTGCGGCCGAGGCATACATGGGGTTCAGCAGGCCTGCCGCTCCGAGGAAAGGGTAGAGGACGCCTGCCGCGATCGGGATGCCGATGACATTGTAGAAGAATGCCCAGAAGAGGTTCATGCGGATCGTACGCATGGTCCGGCGCGAAAGCCGCATGGCCGTGGCGACCACGCGAAGGTCGTCCTTGATCAGGGTCACATCCGACGCTTCAATGGCCACGTCCGTTCCCGTACCGATCGCGATGCCCACGTCAGCCTGCATGAGCGCCGGGGCGTCGTTGATACCGTCGCCGACCATGGCGACCACCCGGCCCTCGGCCTGGAGCTTCTTGACCGTATTCATCTTGTCCTGTGGAAGTACCTCGGCCAGCACACGGGTGATGCCCAGCTCTCTGGCGATGGCCTCGGCGGTCCGCCGGTTGTCTCCGGTCAGCATCGCGACCTGGAGGCCAATGGCTTGCAGCCCCGCAACAGCTTCCTTGGAATGCTCTTTCGGCGTGTCGGCCACCGCGATGATCCCGCCGGCCTTCCCGGCGAGCGCGATGAACATGGGGGTCTTGCCCTGCGATGACAGGGAGGCCGCCTTGTTCATCATTGCGCTGAAGTCCACGCCCCGGTCTGTCATGAGTCTTTCGTTTCCCAGGACGACCTCCTTTCCCCTGATGATCGCCCGGACACCGTGACCGGGAAGCGCCTCGAACTCGTCGGGATGGTCGAACGACAGGCCCCGCTCAGCGGCGGCCTTGACGATGGCCTCGCCGAGGGGGTGCTCCGAACCCTTTTCCGCAGAGCCGGCCAGGGAAAGGAGCTCGTCTTCGCTGATGCCGTTCCTGATGATATCGGTCACCTTCGGTGCGCCGCGGGTCAGCGTGCCGGTCTTGTCCAGCACGATGGTATCGATCTTCTGCGCACGCTCGAGGCTCTC
>JBAIYC010000176.1:0-1649 GCA_037916085.1 Nitrospirota bacterium
GAGAGCTTCATGTTCCTCATGGCACAGATGATCAATCCGTATTCCACGCCGAAGTCCTTCCGGCCGCGGTCAAGTCCCCGCAGAACGGCGGCAACGATCTCCTCCCAGTGAAGTCCCTTCTCCGTATGGTAGACCGGCGCAAACCTTGTCTCGATGTAGACAACGCCGTCATTGTACATGTCTTCCATCATCTCATAGGCGACCCGCTCGAGTGCCTCTTCCGTCTGCATCACTCCCGTCGTATGGGCGAAGCCCTCGAGGTAGAGCGGGAGGCTTCCGCGCTGGGCGCCGCGGTGGAACCATCGTTTCAGATCCTCGGGATCGGTCGCGGGGAGCTTCTTGTAGCCGAAATCTCTTGCCAGCTCGATGATCGTTTCCGGTCTGAGCCCTCCGTCAAGATGATCGTGGAGAAGAACCTTGGGGAGTGTGCGGATGAATTTTTCCGTAAGCTTCATGGTCTGGATTCGGGCTTGATGGTCGTTTGCAGTTCCCGGACATCGTGCGCCGGGGAGGGGTCACTCAGTTCAGGGGACCGACGGCCTGTTGGACGGCGCGGAGCACCGCGCCGGTGCGGACGAGCCGCAGCGCGGTCTGGATGTCGTCGTGAAGGACCCGGTCGCCGTCAAGATGAGAGATCTGCTTCCTGATGGCCGCGTGGGCGGCGCGCACGCCTTTGCCGGGAAGCATGCTTTTTCCGGTTGTCGGGTGAAGGCGCGAAAAATCGATCCCCTGGGCGGCGACCATCAATTCGATCGCGATAACGGTGCGGGCGTTCTGCAGCACCTGCCAGGCTTTCTGGGCGCTGATCGATCCCATGCTGTTGTGATCTTCCTGGTTGGCCGAGGTCGGAATGGAGTCGACGCTCGCCGGATGGGCAAGAACTTTGTTTTCGGAGACCAGCGATGCCGCCGTATACTGGGCGATCATCATGCCGGAGTTGAGTCCTCCGTTGACCGTCAGGAAACGCGGAAGCCCGCTGAGCGCGCCGTTGACCATTCTTTCGACCCGCCGTTCCGCAATATTGGCGATCTCGGAAAGCGCGATGGCAAGAAAGTCGAGCGCGAGCGCCAGCGGCTGCCCGTGGAAATTTCCTCCTTCAAGGTGGACCCCCGGATCGGCAAGAATGAGCGGGTTGTCCGTGGCCGCGTTGATCTCGACGCCCACGACGTCCCGCGCGTAACGGATTGCGTCTCTCGAGGCGCCGTGGACCTGCGGCGCGCACCTGATGGAATAGGCGTCCTGGACCCGGTGATCGTCATACCGGTGGGATTCCCGGATTTCGCTTCCCGACATCATTCGTCTGAGATTTTGCGCAGACAACTGCTGGCCCCGGTGCGGCCGGAGGGCGTGAATTCTTGCATCGAAGGCAGTGTCGCTCCCCTTCAGGGCTTCCACGGTCATGGCAGCGGCGATATCGGCAAGCGTACAGAGCTCCGCGGCTTCATGGACGATGAGGGCCGCATAGGCCGTCATCATCTGGGTTCCGTTCACCAGCGCCAGGCCTTCCTTGGCTCCGAGGCGGAGGGGCTCAAGCCCGATGCGCTTCAGGGCAACGCGCGCATCCATGAGCTCGCCGCGGAGCCAGACCTTTCCGTGTCCGAGCAGCGCGAGGACGAGATGCGCAAGCGGAGCAAGGTCGCCGCTCGACC
>JBAIYC010000177.1:0-3127 GCA_037916085.1 Nitrospirota bacterium
AGGACGGCAAGCCATCCGTTCCCGTAAGGGTCCTCGTTGATGATCTCCGGCGAATCAGCGAGGTCCTCGTTGATCTCGACGACCTTGCCCGAGACCGGGCTGATCACGGGAGAGGTAGATTTCGTCGACTCGATCTCCGAAATTTCCGAATCGGCATCAACCTCCGTCTCGAGCTCGGGAAGGTCCACGTAGACGATGTCACCGAGCTGCTGTTGGGCATAATCGGTGATCCCGATAATAGCGCGTTTGCCGTCGACACGGACCCATGCATGCTCACGGTGATACCTGATATCGTCTGGATTCATATCGTCCCTCCGGAGTGCCCTGGCTGGAAAGAGTGAGTAAGGAAAGTGATTTGTATTTAGCCTATGACCCGCGGTTTGTCAAGGCAAAAAAAGGGAAAAATAAAGGGAACGCGTCGCCGCGTTCCCCTGTGGTGGTGTCTTGGAAAGAACGTTCCCTTCTATGTCATCTATACTGAAGCCATTTCCTTCTGTGCAGCTTTCCCGTGAGCAGCCGTTTCACCCGCAGGAACCATGGTGATTGCCTTCTTCCCGCAGCGAGGTGCGCACATGCCGCATCCGATGCATTTCGCCTGGTCCACGACGTGCAACGCCCGGATGTCGCCGGAGATGGCGTTCACCGGACAGACCTTCGCGCAGGCGTCGATGCCTGCGCACTTAGCAGGATCGATGTATGCCTTCGGCCGCGGCGTCAGATAGTCGCGGATCGCGCTGGTCGGGCACTTCTTGACACAGAGACCGCAGGTAATGCACTTGCTGTGGTCGATGCGAGCCAGGTTGTTATCGATCTTGATGGCATCGACCGGGCAGGTGCGCACGCAGATGCCGCAGGCGATGCAGCCAACCTGGCACTTCTTCTTGACGTCAACACCCTTGTCCTTGCTGTGGCAGCTGATCACGACGGCTTTGGAGGCAAGCCCAAGCTCGATGACCTGTTTCGGACAGGCGGCGACACACTTGCCGCAGGCAGTGCATTTCTCGGGGTTGATGATCGGCAGGTTGTCGGCGCTCATCCGGATCGCGTCAAACGGACAGGCGCGCATGCAGGTACCGTAGCCCAGACAGCCGAACTCGCAGGATTTGTCCCCTCCCGCGGCAAGGACCGCCGCGGTGCAGTCCATCACGCCGGTGTACACGAACTTCCGCTGGCTCTTGCTCCTCCCGCCCTGGCAGAAGACCCGCGCGATCTTGGGGTCAACCTTCTCCGCCTTCTTCCCGGTGATGACGGCGATCTTTTCGGCAACCGGCGCCTTGCCCGGAGCGCACATGTTCACGGCCACGTCAGGATTGCCCACCACAGCTTCAGCGTAGCCCATGCACCCGGCGAATCCGCAGGCGCCGCAGTTGGCCCCCGGAAGCGTCTCGCGCACCTGCTCAACCTTCGGGTCGACCTTGACGACGAACTTCGATGCCACGATGGCGAGGGCGATACCGAAGACGACGCCGAGGACTCCAAGAACGATCAAGGTCGTATACACGGTCGTCACGGGAACGGTCCCCGTCGCCTCCGCCGCTCCGGTCCCCTCGATCAGCGGGACCAGATTGTTCCCAATCAGATGGATCGCCTGAGAGAAAATATTCGCGAGAAGGCCTGTCAATTGTTCATACATGGTTTTGCACCCTCTTCCGATATGTTGCCTTGAACTTTGAACCTTGAGCTTTTAATGGTATTCCTACAGCGTTATCATCCCCGAGAAGCCGAGGAACGCCAGCGCGATGAGACCCGTCAGCACGAAGGAGATCGGAAGGCCCTTGAACGACTTAGGCACCTCTGCCAGCTCCAGTTTCTCGCGGATGCTCGCCATGATGATGAGCGCGAGGCTGAACCCGAGGCCGGATCCCACTGCCATTGCGATGCTCTCGAAGAGGCTGTACTTCTCGTCGGCATTGATCAGCGGCACGGCCAGGATGACGCAGTTCGTCACGATCAGCGCCAGGTAGATGCCGAGCTTGTAGTACAGCGCCGGGGCCACCTTCTTCATGATCGTATCGGCCGCCTGCACGAATGCGGCGACAGTGCCGATGAAGATGACGATCTTCAGAAACTCCAGGTTATAGGGGATCATGACGTAGTTGAAGATAACCCAGTTGAGGACCGCTTCCACGAGCATGACCGCCGTGAAGGTGAAGCTCATCCCGATGGCCGTTTCCATCCGCTTCGTCACGCCGAAGAAGATGCAGAGGCCAAGGTAGCGGGTGAACACGAAATTATTGATGAGCGCTGAAGCGATGAAGATGGTCAATACATGCTGCCACATGGTAGCCTCCGCAAGGTTCTGATGGTCCTACGGTCTGTACGCTGCACTTTGAACTACTTCTAATGTCCTCCGCTGCTCGCTCCCGTGCCGCCGAAGAACTTGCGGTCGATCCAGTTGAGCCAGCCCATGACGAGCCCCATGGCAAAAAAGCCGCCGGTCGGCATGATCGCGATGAGGAGCGGCTTGCCCGGCAGGATCTGGGCGCCCCAAAGAGAGCCCTTGCCCAGGAATTCCCGGAAGACCCCCAAGAGCATGAGAGCAAGCAGGAAGCCCACTCCCATTCCCACGCCGTCTACAAAGGATGGCAGGAGCTTGTTCTTGCTCGCGAACATCTCGGCCCGCGAAAGGATGATGGCAAAGGCAACGATGAGCATGATATAGAGGCCCATTTCCTTGTAGACCGCCCGCTGATATGCGGACATCACCAGATCGATCACGGTCACCCAGGTCGCGGTGATGAACACATAGGAAGGAATGCGAACCTTCGGGTTGATGAAGTTCCGCAGGAGCGAGACCGTCACGTTCGTCATGGTCATCACAAAGAGGACCGCGACCCCCATCAGGAATCCGTTCTTCACGCCCGACGTGACGGCCACAGCGGGACAGAGCGAAAGGGCAAGCCGGAAGACGGGATTCTCCCCGAATACGCCGTTCTTGAAGAGCGTCCCGAGACTCACATTATTGCTCATTTCACAACCTCCTGTGCCGCCGTCCGCACGCCGGCGCCGTACTTGTCGATGAGCATCTGCACGGCGTCCTTCACGCCGTTCGTCACGCCGCGGCTCGAATAGGTGGCCCCGGATATGGCCTGGATGTTGTCCTTGGTCTCGCCCTTGATGAGCACGA
>JBAIYC010000178.1:0-2143 GCA_037916085.1 Nitrospirota bacterium
TCTCCGGGATTGATGGGATGCCGGCGGATTGGCTATAATGAATTCGCCGGCACCTTCGGCGGCATCGCTATCCGATGTTCCGAAGATCGGCAGGGAACGGACGGTCAGGCACCATGAGCAAGCGGCATATCGGGAACAGGGACGACGCAGGACGGATGCAGCGACGATCCAGGCTGCGCCTCTGGCTTTCGGCGGCCCTGGGCGCGGTCTTTCTGGTCGCCCTTTTCTTCCCCCTTCTCGCTCCGCGGATCATCGACCTCGGTTCGGTCAGGGCCCGGATCGAGGCCAGGCTGTCGGAGGCGATCGGCGGGACAGTGGCCTTTGACTGGCTCGACGTCAGGATCCTTCCCCGCCCCCGCGTGAAGGTCGCGAACCTGCGCATGTCCGTCCCCGGCAGATTCCAAGGGACCGCAGTCACCCTCAGTGTGTATCCGAAGATACTGCCCCTCTTCGTCGGGAAGCTTCGCGCATCCAAGGTGACTGTCGAAGCGCCGGAAGTCGCTGTCCGGCTTTCCGCACCGCCGGCGCAGGAGCCGCGGGCGAAGCGGCCGGATACGCTCGCCGCCCTCAGGCAGTCCCTCGCCGATGCCGGGTCGCGGCTGGCGGCGCTGGCGCCCAACCTCACCATTGTCATCGACCGCGGAAGGGCGGTTGTATCCACGGCAAAGCATCCGCCCGTCACCATAGAGAGGCTCGATGCGCGCATTGTCCTTCCGCCCCGCGGATTCCGGGTGCGGCTGGACTGCCGCACCACGTTCTGGAAGGATCTCTCGGTCGATGCGAAGCTGGACCCGCGGACTCTCGCAGCGGAAGGATCGCTGGAGATCGAGGGATTCAAGCCCCATCTGCTCAATCCCTATCTTTTTCCGGACGGGAACTATCCTGTCGGCGATTCGCTCGTGGACCTTGATCTCTCGTTCCGGACGGATGAAGCCGGGAACCGTCTGGTAAAAGGAAAAGGTACGGCGTCCATGCTCCGGCTCCTGCGGGGCGGAAAGACGCTGCTGATCGAGGGTGCCCGCTTCGCGGGAGCGGTCGCCATTGATGCCCGGCATACGACGATCACCGTCGATGATCTTCAGGCCGCATCACCCCGCCTCGAAATGAACGGCGAGCTCAGGTACGACGCAGAGACACCCCGCGCCGGCATGACGCTGACCGGCAGCAATATCGACGTCCGGGCGCTGCGCCATGCGGTCCTGTTCTTCACGCCTGACAGGGGGGTCGCCCAGACCATTTTCGATGTCCTCCGGGCGGGTGTCGTACCCTCGATCACCTTCGCATCGTCCGGAAGAACGCCATCCGACCTTGTGGATATGAAGGAGATGCACATCGCCGGAAGCCTGCAGAACGGCACCATCGACGTCCCCGGAACGCCGCTCCATCTGACCGGCGTGGGGGGAAACGTCGTCATAGCCGGAGGGGTGCTGCAGGCGAACGGCCTCTCGGCACAACTGGGACATACGACGGGCCAGAACGGAACGCTTCGGCTGGGGCTCCTGGACCACGACATCCCCTTTCACCTCGATATGACTCTTACGGCCGACCTCGCGGAACTTCCTCCGGTCCTGAAAGCCTTGGTCAAGAACCCGACATTCCAGCAGGAGCTCGATCTGCTCCGCGAAGTCAACGGAACCGCCCGGGGACGGCTGGTCCTGGGAGAAACCCTCCGGTCGATGAGCGTCACGGTGGATGTCTCCGCATTCGAGCTGCGTACCGCGTATCAGCGGGTCCCCTTTCCCATCCAGCTTAGCGGCGGCCGGTTCCTTCTTTCGGGAACGACCCTCTCGCTGGAGCACGTGCGGGGCATGTTCGGGAGATCATCCGTCAGCGAGCTTGCAGCCCGGCTGGACCTGCGCGGCGGCCCGCATGTCCAAAGCCTCGCGACAGAGGCCTCGCTGTCCCTCGATGAGCTCTATCCCTGGCTGTCCTCGTTCCCCGCGGTCGGCCAGCCTCTGAAGGACATCGTGACCCTTCGGGGCACCGTCCTGCTGTCGATGAGGAGCACCGGTTTTCCGCTTGCCGAACCCGGCGCCGCGCAGTTCACCGCGTCGGGACGCGTGAACAACGTGACGGTGGACCTGAAGAACGGTCCCGGCCCGATCACCGTCCTCCGCGGAGGCTTCACGGCAGACAGAGGGAC
>JBAIYC010000179.1:0-9621 GCA_037916085.1 Nitrospirota bacterium
CGATCTGCGCGTCCGTGGCCTCGCCCTGCATGATCTCGCGCATCACGGCCTCAGCCTCGACCTCGGCAAGGTTCGTTCCGGCAACGACTTTGGCAATTGCTTCCTTGATCATCGGATAACCTCAAGATCGGGAATCTACCACGGGGACACGGAGAAAACCAGGCCCCTGCGGCAACAGGCCCACCTGTTCGCGAAATCTTTCGGGTCCGCCGTTCTCCGTGTCTCTGTGCCTCCGTGGTAAAGAACAGGCCTCGCTTCTACAGCTTCAGAAAGTTCCTCAGGAGGTCCTTTCCCGCTCCGGTCAGGATCGACTCGGGATGGAACTGGACCCCCTCGACCTTGAACTGTTTGTGCCGCACGCCCATGATGATGCCGTCGTCGGTCCATGCAGAGACCTCGAGCACCGCCGGCAGCGTCTCCCGTTTGATGATGAGCGAGTGGTACCGCGTCGCCTCGAAGGGGTTCGGCAGGCCGGAAAAGATCGTCTTCCCATCATGATGGATCATCGAGGTCTTTCCGTGCATGAGGTAGGGAGCGCGGACCACGTCGCCGCCGAAGGCCTCGCCCATGGACTGGTGGCCAAGACAGACGCCGAGGATCGGGAGCTTCCCTGCGAAGCGGCGGATCACCTCGACGGAGACGCCCGCTTCCTTCGGCGTGCAGGGGCCGGGCGAGATGACGATCCGGTCGGGCTTCATTGCCTCGATCTCGGCAATGGTGATCTTGTCGTTCCGGTACACCTTCAGGTCCTGGCCCAGCTCGCCCAGGTACTGGACCAGGTTGTAGGTGAAGGAGTCGTAATTGTCGATCATCAGAAGCATGATGGAAACCTCACCGCTTTACCGCGAGGGCGCAAAGAGCGCGAGGGAATCACAGCTCGGGCCTGCTTTGGCATTTCTCGCGTCCTTTGCGTCTTGGCGGTTCAATAGGATGTTACCTTGCCGTTCCCTTGGAACACTATCAGTCCAAACCTGCTTCAGCCATTTCGACCGCGCGCATCATGGCCCTGGCCTTGTTCACTGTTTCCTGGTACTCGGCAGCAGGGACACTGTCGGCCACCACGCCGCCGCCAGCCTGGATGTAGGCCGTATTGTCCTTGATCACCAGGGTGCGGATCGTGATGCAGGTGTCCATGGCGCCCGAGAAGCCGAAGTACCCCACGGCGCCTGCATAGGGGCCGCGACGCGTGGGCTCGAGTTCGTCGATGATCTCCATGGCCCGGATCTTGGGAGCGCCCGAGACCGTCCCCGCCGGAAAGCAGGCCCGGACCACATCGTAGGCGTCCTTGCCCGGCGCCAGGTGGCCGCGCACGTTCGATACGATATGCATGACATGGGAATACCGCTCGATCACCATGAGCTCGGACACGTGAACGCTGCCTGTCTCGCTCACCCTGCCCACATCGTTCCGGCCGAGGTCCACCAGCATGATGTGCTCCGCCCGCTCCTTGGGGTCGGCCAGAAGCTCCCGCTCCAGCGCCTGGTCCTCCTCCTCGGTGGCGCCCCGTCTCCGGGTGCCTGCGATGGGGCGGAGCTCGATGCGGCCTCCTTCAAGCCGCACCATGACCTCGGGCGATGCCCCGACCACCGTCGCGTCCCCGCAGCGGAGAAAGTACATGTACGGCGATGGGTTGATAAGACGGAGCGCCCGGTAGACCTCGAAGGGATCGGCGGTGATCCGCCGCTCGAAACGCTGTGAAGGCACGACCTGGAAGATGTCTCCCGCCTTGATGTACTCTTTGGCCTTCAGAACCGCCTGCTCGTACTGCGCCTTGGTGAAGTTGGATTTGAGCGAAGCGGCCTTCTTCCCCTTTTTTGAACGTTGAACCTTGAACGTTGAACTTCTCCCCTGTTTGAGCTTCCTGACGAGCAGATCGATCTTCCTTGCCGCGTCCTTGTATGCTGCGGCGGCCGAGCCGCCGTTCACGTGGGCGTTCGAGACGACCTTGATGCGGTGCGTGACGTTGTCGAAGATCACCAGGGTGTCGGTGATCATGAAGAGGACGTCAGGAAGGTCGAGACCGGGCTTCTCCCGGGACGGAACACGTTCGAAGAACCGCACCACGTCATAGCCCAAAAACCCGACCGCGCCCCCGGAGAACCGCGGAAGAGAGGTATCCGGCACGGGACGGTACGCGGCGAGCACCTCCTGCACCGCCTGCAGCGGGTCCCGGTGGAAGGTGCGGATTGCCTTCCTGCCGCGGCGGACGATCTCGACCGTCCTGCCGGAGGTCCTGATCACGACTTCGGGCCTGCTCCCGAGAAACGAATAGCGCGCCCATTTCTCGCCCCCCTCGACGGACTCGAGGAGAAAGGAGTACCTGCCGTCGTCGATCTTACGGAACGCCGAGACCGGAGTCTCCATGTCCGCAAGGATCTCGCGGTAGACAGGGATGAGATTGCCCTCTTTCGCTTTAGCCTTGAATTCTTCGAGCGTTGGATGAAGCATAAAACCCCTTGCAAAATATACGGTTTTTTACTATACCAAATAGGCGAAAGAGCTGTCAATCAAAAACCTCCCGCAGCCGCACAGGCCGATGCTTGTTGTCACTGTTCGGAAGCGGCCTAGGCCGGTTGGCGGCTCAAAGAGAACCAGGATTGGAGGTCCTCCCGATCAGCATATCGCGAAATTATCCTTGACTTTTCTTCGGGGACGGTTAGAATGCAGAGCTTCGGGAACGACAAGCCCCCGGCTATCCAGTTGTTCCTATATTCGTTTTGCGGAGGTAGAGAGATGGCGGAGTTAAGTAAGACAGCAAAAGCGGCCACCAAGAAGGCCGTTGTCAACACCAACCCCCAGTGCTGCGGAAAGCCCATGCAGGCGGCCAAGATGATGACCACAACCGGCAAGGTCCGGGGCATGATGTGGCTCTGCGACAAATGCTGGAAGGAAGAAAAGATCGTCTAAGTAAACGGCGAAGCGGCAGTTCTCGTTCCATCATACCAGCGAAGCGGCGACCTCAAGGGTCGCCGCTTTTTTTCCTTTCTACGGTCCCGCCGTGTTGCCCGCGCTAACGCGGCAATACAAATGAAGAAGTGACCGCCACAACGAATCTTCCGCAAGGCGCGCGGCTCGCCCGGCAGGTACTTTTCATTTGCAAAGGCAAGGGGTTTATGATAAGGTAAACTCTCGTTCCGCAGGCAGCTCCCCCCGCACGAAGACCAACTTTTCCGTAAGGAGACGTCCATTTCCATGGTGCTCTTCCCCAAGAAAATCGACTTTTTCGAGATGTTCGACCGGGCCATCAACAACGTCGTGAACGCCACCGACCACCTCGTCGAGATGTTCAAGAATCCCGAGGACTTCGAGAAGAAGGCCAAGGCCATGCATGAGCTGGAGCAGGAGGGCGACATCCTGACCCATGACATCATGAAGGAGCTGAACAGGACCTTCCTGACGCCGATCGACCGTGAGGACATCCATGCTCTGGCATCACGCATCGACGATGTGCTCGACCTCATATGGGGCGCCGTGGACCGCATGACGGTCTACAAGATCGACAAACCCACGACGGAGGCCCTGGCGATCGCCGAGGACCTGCAGATGACAGCTGGCATCCTTCGCAAGGTCGTCCGCGAGCTCCGGACCAAGAACTATTCGCATGTGCAGGAGCACTGCATCGAGATCAACCGCATCGAGAACCGCATCGACCGGATCTACCGGGACGCCCTCGGAAAGCTCCTGAACGGCCCCAATGATCCCGTCCTCGTGATCAAGTGGAAGGACATCTACCAGCTCCTGGAGGACGCGTCGGACCGGGCCGAGGACATCGCGAACATCCTCGAAGGGATCGTTCTGAAGCATGCCTGACATCCTGATCCTCATCATCATTCTGGCAGTGTGCTTCGACATCGCCAATGGCTGGCACGACTGCGCCAACGCCATCGCCACCGTCGTCTCGACAAAGGTGCTCTCGCCCGTCGCAGCTGTGACCATTGCCGCCATCGCCAATATCGCCGGCGCCTTCTTCACCACCGCAGTGGCCAAGACCATCGGCAAGGGAATCGTGGACCCTGCCGCGGTGACCGATCAGGTGATCATCGCAGCCCTCCTGTCTGCGATCATCTGGAACCTCATTACCATCCTCATGGGACTGCCGGTCAGCTCCTCGCATGCGCTCGTCGGCGGGCTCATCGGAGCAGCGGCGGCGCACGGCGGGATGACCATCCTGAACAACAACGGCATCATGAAGATATTCCTGTCGCTCCTCGTTTCCCCTCTTGCCGGCTTCGCCATCGGGTTCGTGTTCATGAAGATGATCCTCAAGTCCTTCGGCAGCCTCGCGCCCGGCCTCATCAGCAAGCATTTCGCAAGGCTCCAGATCCTCTCCTCTTCCTTTATGGCCTTCGGCCACGGCTCCAACGACGCGCAGAAGGCCATGGGCATCATCACCATGGCGCTCCTTGCGGCGGGCAAGATCAAGACCCTCGACGTGCCGTCGTGGGTGGTGCTCGCCTGCGCCCTCGCCATGGGCTTCGGCACCATCTTCGGCGGATGGAAGATCATCAAGACCCTGGGCGTCAAGATGCTGAAGCTCGAACCGATCCACGGATTCGCTGCTGAGACCTCGTCGGCGGCGATCATCCTGGTCTCCAGCCACTGGGGCCTGCCGGTCAGCACGACCCACGTGGTCTCCGCCGCCATTCTGGGTGTCGGCGCGACCAAGCGGCTCTCCGCCGTACGGTGGGGCATCGCCGGCAAGATCGTCATGGCCTGGGTGCTCACGCTTCCCTTCTGCATCGCCATCGCCTGGGGCATCGTCAAGATGCTCGCTCAGTAGCCTCTTCAGTCCGTAGACAATTCCTGCATCACCCTCTGCACCTCGCTTCGCAACTGACCCCCGACAAAGCCGTTCCCCGCAGCTCCCTGCAGTTCATGGCCGATGACGTTACAAAAATTCCATCCCCGAAGAATACCCCGCCAGGGCTATTTACCCATTACTTCATTTATCATATGCTCGTAGCTGCTAACGCACGTTCATGGACCGCTGAGCTCGATCCTGAGCAAGTCGGGTGCTCAAACAACGAAAGGTCTCC
The DNA here is from genome assembly GCA_037916085.1 of Nitrospirota bacterium. Classification (GTDB taxonomy): domain Bacteria; phylum Nitrospirota; class UBA9217; order UBA9217; family UBA9217; genus JAKAHZ01. The sequence goes on from JBAIYC010000179.1 coordinate 5,037, forward strand.
ATGCCTCTATTGTCCCTCGGACGGATACGGCAGGAGGAGCGGTTCTGGCGAGGAGTATATCTCATTGCGGGAGGAATATCATGAAGGACTTACCTGGAACGACCACTGCGGCAGGGCGCATTCGCTGCACTTTTTCTGCATCACTCTTCTTGCCGCTCTTGCTGATCCTGCTTGTCTTCCCTGCGGGGTGCACGTTCAACCATAATCTGGAGGTTGCTCCCAAGCTTGATACCCTTCCCGCATCGTCCAAGGCACCGCTGACGGTCGGCCTTTACTATAGTCCGGAATTAGCAACGTATAAGCACTCGCGTGTCTACGGACCGCATCGGTACATCGTTCCCGCCGGAAAGGAGAGCGTCGCGCTGTTCGACAAGCTTGCTCTAATGGCCTTCCAGAACGTCGTACATCTGGACGGCCTGCCGCCGTTCAACGGGAAGGCGGCGAATGTCGACGTAATCCTCGAACCCGATATCACGGCGTTCCATTTCCGCGTGGGCTTTGAAGGTTACACCAAGGAGCAAGGAGTCGGCTATCGCTTGAACGTATTTTCCAAGGAGGGCATCCCCCTCGGTTCTCGAACGATCTTCGGACAGGAAACCCCGCCGCACAGTCACTTCTATCCCTGGGGTCATCTGGAACCCGACATGCAGGATGCAGCCCTGAAGGTCCTCGAGGAGCTCCATCGTCTGCCCGATATTGTGTCGGCAGAAAATGCCAGAGCGGCAGCAGCACCTGCTTTTGAGATAGGGAGCCTGACCACACGCGCTGTTGCAGTAGAAGGTGCTCTTCAGTTGACGGACAAGCTGTCACTACCGCTGGCCGAAACAGGCATCGTTGCAATCGCCGTGTCGGTCAGGAACGGAAGCGATCGGAGCATATCGGTCAGCGAAAGGAACATCCGGCTTGTCCTGCCGGGCGGGCGGACAATCGCATCAGCAGACATATCGGACATCCCTTCCCGGTTGGAACAGCGAAGCTACGCATTTGAAGTAGGGGGGATCCTCGCGGCGCACGGAGCATCTGAAGAGGAACGAGCAAAAAGGGCCGCGATCATCGACGTACTCAGACAGAAAGCATTCGGCGAGAAAGTTCTGCGCAAGGATGAGTCGGCTGATGGTGTCGTCTTCTTCGTTCCCGCTGAGGGAACTGCTTCTTTCCGTCAGGCTGACTTGTCAATATGGTATATCGACGCCGAAACGAAGAGCGGTATACGTGCGAGCAAGCCCGTTTCACAACTCAACTTCGCGTCAGGCACAGATCGAAAGTAGCCGCTGTGTCTACATGACCCCTGATTTCCGCCGGAAAGAAGTACGCAGCAAGTCTCCTCCGCCTACGGACTTCCCAATCCGCTCTTCGCTCGCTTCTTCTCCACTTCCCTCATCCGGAGGACCGCCCGCTTGATCTTACCGCTGATGGTCTTCGGCAGTTCGTCCAGGAACTCGACCTCCCGCGGATACTTGTAGGGAGCGGTCCTGCCTTTGACGAATTCCTGGATCTCCTCCACAAGCTTCTCGGATCCGCTGTAGCCGGGTGCCAGCACAATGAAAGCCTTCACGATCTCTCCGCGCAGGGGATCCGGGCTCGCCACCACCGCGTTCTCGGCCACCGCCGGATGTTCTTGGATCACGCTCTCCACCTCGAAGGGCCCGATACGGTACCCTGAGGCCTTGATGATGTCGTCTCCCCTCCCCACGAAGGTGAAGTACCCCTCTTCGTCCCGCATCGCCTTGTCGCCGGTGTTGTACCAGCCATGCTGGAATACCGCGACGTTCTCCTCGTCGTTCTCCAGGTATTCCTCGAAAATGCCCACAGGCCGGCCGCCGTCGGTCCGGATGCAGAGGAATCCCACCTCGCCGGCATGGACCGTCTTGAAGTCCTCGTCGAGAATGTCGATCGTCAGGTCCGGCACCGGCCGCCCCATGGAGCCTGGCTTCACCGGCATGAAGGGATAGTTCGCAACTAGCACCGTCGTCTCGGTCTGGCCGTAGCCTTCGTGGATGACCCTGCCCGTTGCATCCTGCCAGACCTTGATCACCTCGGGGTTCAGCGGTTCGCCCGCCGACGTGCAGCGCCGGAGGCCAACGTAATCGTAGTTTCGCAGGTCCTCCAGGATCAGCATGCGGTAGACCGTAGGTGGCCCGCAGAAGACCGTGACACCGCCCGTCGTGAGCAGTTCGAGGGTCAGCTTTGCGTTGAACCTGCCTTCGGCGTTGTGGACGAAGAGCCCCGCGCCGATGGTCCACTGGCCGTAGAGCCCCCAGGCCGCCTTCGCCCAGCCCGTGTCCGATACCACCCAGATGAGGTCGTCGTCCCGAAGATCGTGCCAGAGGCCGGCGGTCCGGAGGTGTCCCAAGGGATAGGAGCAAACATGGTGGACCATCTTCGGATACTTGGTCGTGCCCGATGTGAAATAGATGAGAAAGGGGTCCTTCGCCCTGGTCTGCTCCACGTCGTCGCGGGAAAGGACCGGCGAAGCCTGCTGCATGGCTGCCCCGAAGTCCAGCCAGCCCGGTGCTCCGCCATCGGTGAGGAGCCTGTACCGCAGGGACGGCACCGCCGCGCTGCGAACCGCCTCATCTACCTTGACGTAGTTCGTGGTGTTCGTGATCACCACGTTCGCCCGGCCCTTCCGGAGGCGGTACTCGATGTCCGAGGCCAGAAGGATCACCGGCGCCGGCATAATCACCGCGCCAAGCTTGTGGCAGGCCACGAGGATGAAGTACCATTCCGGCACCCGGCCCAGCATGATGAAGACGCGGTCACCCTTCCGGACGCCCATGTCGCGCAGCGCGTTCGCCGCCTGGTTCGACAGGCGGGAGACGTCACGGAACGAATAGGTCCGTGTCTCCTTCCCGGCAGCATCCACCCAGACCAGAGCACGCCTGCTTTCATCGTGGGCATGCCGATCGACGATGTCGAATCCGAAGTTGAACTGCTCCGGCACCTCGATGCGAAAGCCTCTCTTTGCAGCGTCGTAGTCGTGAAAAGACGTGTTCATGATGACTGTTTCTCTCCGTGTTCTCTCGCCTCAGCCCGGCCTATTCCAGCAGCTTGTCCGCCTCATGGAGCCGGAGCGCGCTTTCCCGGAGCATTGCGAGCACCAGTTCCGGCGATTCGCGCATCAGATCACTGAGGTTCTGGCGTGTGATGACCACGAGTTCCACATCCTCGGCTGCTACCGCAGCGGCAAGCCGTGGGGCGTCGAGCAGGAAGGACACAACGCCGGCATACTGCCCCGCCCCGAGCCGGGAGAGCTCCCGGTCCGCCTTCCGAAGCGCGACAACCCCCTTGAGCACCGCGAACATCCTGTCGCCCGGCTCTCCCTCGGCAAAAATGGTCGTTCCGCGGCTGTAGCTGACGACGAACCGCTCCGCCACGTCCGCGGGCAGGTTGCTCTTCCCGTGCATCAGCCGCTTGAAGAACGTGGCATCGCGCCGCTCAAGGCTCGAGGCCAGCTCCGCCCCCGCCAGAAAGACCACGAGGGAATAATAGATCCAGATGATGACGACGAACAGCGACTTGAAGGAACCAAAGGCGAGCCCGTATCCGGGATTATAGACGAGGAATGCATGAAAGAGCGGGCGCATGACAAACCAGAGACCCGCGCTCGCCAGTGCACCCACGGCGAGGTTGAAAACGCGGTGTTTGCCGGAGTAGATAAAGTAGAGAATGAACACGCCGAACGCCGCAAAGAGGTACTGCTCGAGCCCGCCCAGGTACGTTGGAAGGACGCGAACCGGGAACAGCTGCCCGCCGATGCTGAGCGCAATGCCTATCGCAGCGATCGCCGTGGCCCCGAGCAGGAAAACCACGGTAATGGCGATATCGACGAGCTTCTCAAGCAGGAACGGACGGGTCTGCGCGGTCCGGAAGATGGTCCGGAGCACCGTCCGGAGGTCGGTCACGAGCGGCGAGACGACGAGCACGAAGACGACGATGTTCAGCGCGCTGAAGGTCCCTGTGTGAGCAGCAATGGTGCGAACTTCCCGCATGATATCCTGGCTATAGCCGGGCAGGGCCCCGGTGACGAGGCTCTGGACCTTCTGAAAGGCTTCCTGGGAGGATCCGACGGTCATGCCGAGGAGCGCCGTGAGCAGGAATAGCGCCGGGATGATGGCGAGCATGGCGGAAAAGGCCAGGGAGGAGGCCAAAGAGAGATCGTTGTTCCTGCGGAACGAATGAAATGCTTCTCCTAGGACCATCCATAGTTTTTTGAGCGTGCCGGATGCAAAGGTAAACATGCTGGTTGTGTGGACAAACCGATCAGGGCCTTGTTCAGGGATGCGAACGAAAGGGAGCCGGATCAGTATTCGATGTTTCGCGCGCTGCTCTTCACGGAACCCGATTCCTTCCCGGAAGATAGAATAGCATGGGAACGGCGATTGTCAATGAAAAGTTGGACGGACGAGGATTGTGACGTGGAACCGCGGTCATTTGCCGAGCTTGTGCAGCAGCATGCCGACATACTTGTTCAGGGGATGGGTCCGTTTCAGGCCGGGAAGCGGCGGCTTCCGGCGGACACCCAAGGAATCCATGGTCTCCAGAAGCTCGGGATTGAAACTGTCGTAACGAAGGCCCTTCTTAA
>JBAIYC010000180.1:0-1936 GCA_037916085.1 Nitrospirota bacterium
ATAGCAATGCGCCGAGCTTCACGGCTCTCGAGGTGATCTCGAGACCGAGGCGGGGCCGAGAAAAAAATCTGAGCATTGTCGGCATATTAGCAAGGAAGCCGGGGGAAGTCAATTGATTTGGGGGGGGTGGCACAAGCGGTAGGTCCTGGGAAGGGACCTCCAGCCGGCCTAGGGACGGAAAACCCTGGAAATACCCGGGTGACGCCATCGCGCGGACAGAACGGGCATGTCCGGCTCTCACTTCAATGCAGTGATGCAGATCGCCTATGGCACCTTAGGATAGTGAAAAGGAATCTCTTTCCCCACCAGCGCTTCGGCCAGGAATGCCTTGAGGGCCTTCTTCTCCTCTGCTGAAAGCTGCAGCGGCTTGAGGACCGCGTTTCCCGTGCCGCCGCCCCGGTCGAAGAACTCGATCACCTGGTCGATGGTCTCGAAGATACCGTTGTGCATGTACGGGCCGGTCCTCGCGATCTCCCGGAGTGTGGGGGTCTTGAACGCTTTCCAGTCCTTCTTGTCCTTCGTCACGAGGTATCTGCCCGGGTCCTCGGCGAGATTCCGGTAGTCCTCGTAGTGCGAGACCTTCGCCACGAATCGACGAGTCGCCGCGACGCGGGGGTCTCTCTCCTGTTCGATGTTCTCCGGAACATTGAGGGCGTGGAACCTGTCGTCCGACAGATTGACGCCGTCATGACACTCCGCGCACCTCCCCTTTCCCATGAACACGTCGTAGCCTTTCTTCGCTTCCTCGGAAAGGGCCTGCTGGTCCCCCCGGAGAAACCGGTCGAGCGGAGAATCGACCGAGACGATCGTTCGTTCGAACGCCGCGATGGCCATTGCTATCCGCTCCCTCGTCACCTCTCCGCCAAACACCTTCCGGAAAGCATCAACGTATTCGGGCACCGAACGTATGACCTCTTCCAGGAAGTCGAGGTTGCGGTTCATCTCGAATGCCGACATCATAGGAAAGAGCGCCTGCTCCTCGAGACTCCGGGCGCGGCCGTCATGGAACAGGTATGTCTGGAACCCGACGTTGATGAGCGTCGGTGAGTTCCGCCAGTTCCTCGTCGTGGGATAACTGAGCGAGATCGCCAGGTCGTCGGAGAAGCCCTTTTCCGGATCATGGCAGGTTGAACAGCTCATTGTCCCGTCGCCGGACAGGCGACGATCGAAGAAGAGCTGTTTGCCCAGTTCGATCTTCTCCGGTGTCTGGAGGTTGTTCGGCGGCACCGGAACTGCCCCGACCGGCTGCAGCTTGCCAGCAAGTGCGGGCCAGGCTGTCAACACGATCACGATGACCACAAGGAACTCTTGCATCCAGCCTTGCATACCTATGCGCTCGCGGCGAGCTCCGCGATTGATGCCTCGGCAGTCAGGATTTCGCATTTTTCAATTCCTCGTCGATGATCTTCTTGAAATACTCGAATGGCCGCTCGCCTATAACCTGCCTTCCGTTGATATAGAAGGTCGGAGTGTTGTAAAGGTCCATCTTCACAGCAAGATCGAGGTCCCGATCGATGTCCTTCTTGAACTTCTGGGTGTCGAGTGCATCGGTGAACTTCTTTTCATCAAGCCCCAGTTCGCGGGCATAGGCGATGAGGCTTGCCCGGTCCAGCTTCGGCGAGCGCTTGATCAGCAGATCGTGCATTTCCCAGTATTTTCCCTGTTCCCCAGCGGCAAGCGAGGCCTCTGCGGCAATGCGGGAGTAATCGCGGTACTTGTAAGGATAGTTCTTGATGACCAGCCGAGCCTTGCCCTTGTACGCTTCCATGATCTTCTTGACGACCGGACCGGCCGCCACACAGTGCGGTCACTGGAAGTCGATGAATTCGATGATCGTGACGGGCGCGTTCTCCGGCCCTAGAGACGGTGAATTCCCGATCGGGACCGTAGCGCGTTGGTCGGCGGCGGAGACCGGAGCGGCAAGCAGCAGAAGAAT
>JBAIYC010000181.1:0-1956 GCA_037916085.1 Nitrospirota bacterium
GAGCGCAAATTCTGTGGACAGGTCCGAAAAAACATCTTAGAATGCAATGTCGTCAGAACCAAACTCCAAGAGAACAGGGAGATTTAAGAGAGCCGTGGCACAAAATCATCTTCAGGAGCTCACAGAACGAGCAGTCGGCGTCCTCACGTTTGTCAACCTGCCCATTCGGAAGAAGTTCCTTCTCTTTTTCGTCGGCGTCCTTCTCTGGTTCTTCGCCCTCTTCTTCGTGAGCGTTTCAACCCTCGTGGTGATCCGGTCCAAATCGCGCACCATCGTCTATGACCTCATCCCCTGGGACAAGACAGCGAACAAGATCAGCAAGGACATCCAGGAGGTGATCACCAATGCCTCCGACATGGCGTCAGCGAGCGATGTCGAGGGGCTCATCGGGCTGAAGGAGCGGTCTGCATCGAAGCTCGACGATGTCCGCATCAATCTCGCGACCCTGACCACAGGGGGCCAGATCAATGACTATTCCCGCGAGAACAATGCGCTGCGGGAGACCTACGAGGTGAAATCCCTCAAGGGTGACGTCGATGGGGAACAATACGTCCAGTCGGCAACGACCACCGTCGGTGCGGCCCGCAAGGTGCTGAGTGAACTGGCCGATCAGAGGATGGCGGTGATCAAGGGGCAGGCAGGCGGGAGCCGGGACGATCGGAGCCTTCAGGAGCTCAATCGCCTGCTCCGCGACTCCATTGTGCTCTCCGACAGGTTCTCGGCCCATCTCTCCGCCGCCTACGCCAAGAACTCCCGCGATATCGGCTTTGATTTTGCGTGTACGTTTTCCGCCATGATCGCCGTGCTGCTCCTCTCGATCGGGCTGCTGGTCCTTTTCACGCACTGGATATCCAACTCCCTCGTGCAGCCTCTCAACTCCATCATCGGGCAGATCCGGTCGCTGGGAGAAGGCGACATCAGCACGCTCAAGAAGATCGAGATCACGTCGCGGGACGAGATCGGAGTGCTCTCGACGGAGTTCAACGGGCTGATGGAGTCCATCTCCCAGATGGCACTCTTCAAGAAGCTCATTGAAGAGGACAATGCGATCGAGGACGTCTATGCGCGCCTCGCGAAGAAGTTCACGAAAGACCTCGGTCTGCAGAACCTCACCATCTATGAGGTCGCGAACAGCCAGAACAAGATGAAGCCGGTCTACCCGGTCGCATTGCCGGACGATGCGCTGTCGTGCATCCCCGACATCCTGAACGACTGCTCCCTGTGCCGGGCAAAGAAGACCGGCCATGAGATATCGTCCTTCGCCTACCCGCAGATGTGCACCTCCTTCCGTGCGGAAACGGGGAAGGAGCATATCTGCATCCCCATGATCGTCGGGGGACTCACGGGCGGCGTGGTCCAGTTCCTCTTCGATCGGCCGGCCGACCAGCACGCCGGCCTGAAAGAGGTGGAGCGGAAGGTTTTCCAGGCAAAACAGTACATTCAGGAATCCCTCTCGGTGCTCGATGCCAAGCGGCTGATGGGAACGCTCAGGGATTCGGCCCTCAAGGACTCCCTTACGGGCCTCTACAACAGGAGGTTCCTGCAGGAGTATACGGAAAGCCTGGTGGCCGGCATCCTGCGGCGGCAGAAGCAGGTCGGCCTGCTCATGTGCGATCTGGACTATTTCAAGCAGGTCAACGACCTGTACGGCCACAACACGGGAGACGCCATTCTGAAGGAAACGTCGAATATCATCAGGAACAGCGTTCGCACCTCGGACCTGGTGATCCGGTTCGGAGGGGAGGAGTTCCTTGTCGTGCTCCTCGATATCAATGCAGACGAAGCGATGACGATCGCGGAAAAGATACGGCAGAATGTCGAAAAGACCAGGATGAAAACGCCCGACGGGACGATCCAGAAGACGATCAGCCTCGGGATCAGCGAGTTCCCCAAGGATGCCGACACGTTCTGGCAGTCCATCAAGTTCGCCGATGTGGCCCTCTACAAGGCAAAGGA
>JBAIYC010000182.1:0-9312 GCA_037916085.1 Nitrospirota bacterium
GCGACCAGGCGCGTGAAGAAGTCCTTGTCCGCGCATGCGCCCGTCGGGTTGTTCGGGTAATTGAAGAAGAACGCCTTCGCCCGCCGGCAGACCTCTTCCGGGATCTCCTCGAAGGCCGGCAGGAAGCCGTTCTTCTCGAACAGCGGGACCTCGTAGGCCTCGGCGCCGGCCATGAGGATGTTGGCCCGGTAGGCAGGGTACCCGGGGTTCGTGACAAGGACGATGTCGCCGGGGTTGACGGTCGCCATGATGAAGTGATGGATGCCTTCCTTCAGGCCGTTCAGGGCGAGCACTTCGGTCTCGGGATCGAACTGGACGGCATACTTCCGTCCGTACCAGCGCGAGACCGCCTCCCGGAAGACGCGCATGCCCCGGTGCTCATCCGTCGGATACTGATGGTTCGCCGGGTCGAGCACGGCCTCCCGCATGGCCTCGATGATGTACGAAGGCGTCGGCTCGACGGGGTCGCCGATGGCAAGGGAGATGAGGTCCACTCCCTCAGCCTGGGCCTTCCGGATCCTGTCCCTGAGCTGCATGAACAGGTAGGAAGGGATGTTCTTCAGCCGGTCAGCTAGGATTTCCATAAAAACGCTGCGTCCTTTCAAATTTCAATGCAACTACTCTTAGGTAGTTAGGCTGAAGACTGAAGCAAACTAGGTACTACGCAAAGCACGAATCAAACCGTTCAATATTTTTTCGGTTTCGATAATCTTTTGTTCAATCACTGCAGCAGTCTCGTTACTCAAGAATCCCAGTTTTCTCGACAAGCCGAGTTGATAGTGCAGTTCTCGCAGCGATCCAAATGATATGGTGAGAAATCGAAGATAATCTCCTTCAGTCTCACGAGCACACCCTTCAACAATGTTGGAAGGAACCGAGACTGCTGCTCGTCTCATTTGAGCAGTCAGGCCGTAGAGCTCTTCCCTTGGGAAACTTGCTGTAGCTCTATACACCGATACAGCAACTTCGTCGGCCATTTCAAAAGCTCGAAGTTTTGTGTGATCTCGCATGGCCTGCTCCAAAACCTTCAGCCTTCCGTCTATTTACCTGAACCGGCCCATTCCCGGATGGCCGCTCCCAGCCGCCGGATGCTCTTCTCCTTGATCACGGGATAGACGCAGATCTCCAGGATCGATGCCTCCCTGGGGCCGCCCTGGCCGTGGGGCGCGCCGCCCTGTTCCCGGAAGGGCTCGAGCCGGGAGCAGTCGGACATGTCGGTGTTCTTGGTGTCGAAGCCGTGCCTCAGCAGGAAGGCGCGGAGCTCGTTCCGCTTTGACGGCTCCACGGTCAGGGGATAGTAGACGTAGATGTGGTCGCCCGTGGACGAGGACGGCACCCCGATCGTGGTGATCCCTTCCAGGCTTTCCGTGAGGAGCCGCGCGTTCCGCCGTGCGCCTTCGTTGAATGCGTCGATCCGGTCGAGCTGCAGGAGGCCGAGGGCAGCCTGGAGGTTCGCCAGCCGGTAGACGCGGGGGTTCGATGCGGCGAAGGTGGTGAGCAGCTCGTCGCCCACCTCCGAGTCCATGAGCGGCTGGCCCAGAAGGAGCTTCACGCGTAGCGCCGGGTACACCGTCACGCCGAAGACCTCGGGCCGCGTCAGGAGCCAGAGGGTCCAGATGACGGCCGCCTTCTTCAGGACGTTCCCTTTGGCGGGCATGGGCGCCTTCGCAAGGATGTCCCGCGCCCGTTTCGCGATCGCTTCATCGGATGTGGCGATGGCGCCTCCGCCGAAGCAGGGCATGTTCTTGCCCTCGGCAAAACTGTAGATCCCGATGTCGCCGAAGGTCCCCACGGAGCGGCCGCCTACGCGGACCCCGAGGGCGTGGGCGCAGTCCTCCATTAGCCGGATGTTCCTCTTCTTCGCGAGGTCCGCGATCTCGCGGACCTGGCAGGGCTGTCCGAAGAGATGGGTGGCCAGGACCGCCCCGGTCCGTTCGTTGATCAGAGGCTCGATCTGCGACGGCCCGGAATTGAAGGTCACGGGGTCGACGTCGCAGAAGACCGGCTTGTAGCCCAGCATCTTTGCCACCATGGGCATGACCGGAAAGGTGAAGGCGGGGAAGATGATCTCCTTTCCCTTTTCCAGCCCCAGCGATTCGAGGGCCAGCTGGAAGGCGGACCTGCCCGATGCGGCCCCGAAGACGTGAGGCGCGCCGAGCCAGGCGCTGAACTTCTTCTGGAACGCTTCAAGGGCCGGCCCTTCCTGGGCCGTGCCGTTCAACGCGCTGGTGATGAGCGTGCGGAGCGCTCCGGGCGGAAGGTTCACGCATCGTCTCGGGATGCTGCCGATGATCGCCATGCTTCTCGTTCTCCTTTGTCGGTCAAAATATCTTTCTGATGCCCAGGAGGCTCCAGAAGATGTTCGGGTTATGAAGGTAAAAGGACCCGTACCGCCGCGCATGGCGCAGGGCGAAGCTCGGCCGGAAGAGATAGCGCTTGTAGAATCTCGAGCGAAGCTCGACGAGCTCCTCGGGAGAGACGGCCGCCAGCGACAGGAGCGGACGGGCGTAGTGGTAGAGCTGCTTGGAGAGGGACTCGTCCAGCCGGTCCTTGTACAGGTCCCAGGCCTGCGAACCGGGATAGGGCGTATAGAAGTGGACCTGGATGCTGTCGGAATTGAGCTCCAGCGCCAGCCGGATCGTCTGTTCGATCTCTTCCCGCGTCTCCGTGGGATTGCCGATCACGTAGTAGGCGTTCGTGCCGATGCCGAGGTCCCGGGTCCAGCGGAAGATCTGGCGGCAGAGGTCCGCCCAGGGACGGTCGACACCCTGCTTGTGCATGGCCTTGATGATCCGCTCGCTGCCCGACTCCACGCCGAGGCCGAGCATGGAGCAGCCGGCCCGCTTCATGAGGACAAGCAGCTCGTAGGTAAGCTCGTCGACCCGCACCCGCGCCATCCAGGGCATGGTCGATCCCCGGCGGATCAGCTCTTCGCAGAGGGACTGCATGAACTTCCGGTTCGCCGAGAAGCTGTCGTCCTGGAAGGAGCAGATGTTGACGCCCTGCCGGGCAAGGTGCTCCATCTCGTCGGCCACATTGGCGGCCGAGCGGCTGCGCAGGCGCTTGCCGGTGCTGACGCGCATCACTTCGCTGCAGAACATGCAGCTGTGCGGACATCCCCGCGTGGCGATCAGGTATCCCCAGACCACGCGGCGCGGGACCTGCACCGGGAAGATGGACTGGTAGGCGGCCAGCTCCTCCGTCGTATAGGAGGGGAATGCCAGGCTGTCCGGCTCCTCGACCGTGAACCGTTTGCCGTCGTCAAAATACTTCCGGTAGTCCGCCTTCCACGCTGTGTCCTCGGCGCGCATGCGGTCAAAGAGCCGGAAGAACTCCTGCTCAGGCTCTCCCAGCAGGATGGCGTCGTACTTCTCCGTCTGTTCGCGCGCCCGGTCGCGGTGGTGATAGAAACCCTGGCCGATGCCGACGACGAGCGGCGGATGCTCTTGCCCTTTCAGGCGGTTCACGTACTCGTCTGCCACGTCGATGTCGAAGCTCGAGGCCGACAGGACGACAAGACTGGGCCTGACCGATGCCGTATGGTCCAGCAGTGCCGCGACGCTCATCGGCCGGATCCAGCAGTCCAGGAGGCGGACCTCGAGGCCGCCGCGCTGCTCCAGGCCGGCCTGAAGACACTTGAGCGCATAAGGCGGGTCGAAGAACTGCGGATGCTCCACGTCCTTGTCCACGGAAGAACTGACGCGGATCAAGAGAACGGTCCGGATGTTCAAGGTGTCGTCTCCTTTTCTTCTGCCTCGGCGACGAGCACGTCGTCGCCGGCGTCGGGATGGTCCCTCCAGGTCCGGAGTCCGATGGTCCTCCTGAACATCCAGGTGAGGGTTCCCAGAATGATATGCAGCCAGAAGTCGATGAAGCGGTTCACGACGGTCAGGGAAACGGCCAGCGGTGACGCGACACCGACCAGCCGGAGCGATCCGAAGAGGGTGAGCTCGACGGCGCCGGCCCCCGAAGGAGTAAAGGGGAACACCGTGGCGATCACCGGGATCGTCATGAGAAAGAGTGCCTCGCCGGCGCTGGGCTGCAGACCGAAGGCGCGCAGGAGCAGGAAGATCCAGAGGCCCTCGAGCGCCCAGATGACCGCGGAGAGGACGAGCACCGGGAGGACCTGCGACGGCTCCGGCAGCATGCCCGTCTGGAATGCGCTGATCCTCTGGCTGACGAACCCGGGCACCCACGAGGGCACTGCCCGTTTCAGCACGATGAAGACGACGATGACCGCGGTCGCGGCCACGGCAAAGAGGGCGGCAATGACCAGCGCCCAGACCACGGGGCGCGGCATCGTGGCGGCGAAGAGGGACCATGATGCCGCCGCGGCCAGGAACAGGATGAACCACGCGTCCACGGCGCGCTGAAAGACGATCGATCCGAGAGCGATGGAACGGCGGACCCCGCAATTGATCCTGGCGAGGTGGGCGGCATAGATGTCTCCCAGCTTCGCCGGCACCACATTATCCACGAAGAGAAAGAAGAACGCAAGGAGCCCGAAACGGCCGCTCCCGCACCGGCCCGGTACGTGCTGCATGCACCGCCGCCAGCGGGCCCCGCGGACGGGATAGGTGGCGTAGTGCGACAGCGCGGCGAGCATGAGCACCCGCTTGTCGCTGGCGGCCAGTTCGCGCCACACCTGGGCCAGGTCCACGTACGAGGCCAGGAGCGCGAAGACGGCGATGGTGACCGCGATGCTCAGAAAGGTGTGCCATCCCCAGAGCCTGGGGCCTTCCGCGTTGGGGTTCCGTTGTTCTTCAGCGGGTGAAATGCTCATGGTCTGTTTTCTTGTTCCCGGGGCCTCGTCTTCCATAGGTCATCGGACCGGGATCCCGGCTATCAGCAGTCTGTTGCCTTCCTTGTCGATGATGCGGGAACGTGAGGCTACGTTCGGGAACTTCGCGTACTGCTCCTGTTCGATGACGCAGAGGGTCGTCCTGTCCGCGGCCAGATAATCGAGCAGCTCATCTTCCCTGTGCAGAACGGTCGCCCGACGGTCGGTGTAGAAGAGCGCCGAGTCCCAGAGCTTCCAGTAGAACACCAGCGGTTCCCCGGCCGGGAGCATGCTGTCCATTTCCTTCGCCAGCGTCCGCGTGGAGCGATAGGGGTCCATGCGGGGGACGTAGGCAGTGAGGAAGAGAAGGATCCCGACGGCGAACGTGGCGGCCAGGGCCGAAAATGCGGACCGGTAGCTCCGGAAGACGAAGAAGAAGAGCGCTGCGAAAAGGATCACTGTGAGGACGATCAGGAGTCCTCGGAGGTCGTAGAGGCCTATGCCGTAAAGCGTCTGCAGTTTCCTGGCCTCCGGCCGCCGCACGATGATATAGGCCGTCGCGGCAAGGAACAGGAAGGGCAGCGGCCAGAGGGACCAGCCCACGCTCTTCCGAAGTCCCGACGCGGTGGTCGTCATCATCTCGTTCCACGCCCAGCCGATCAGGAGGGCGAAGGCCGGGAACGCAGGCAGGATGTAGGTCTCCAGCTTCGAGCTTGCTGCCGAGAAGAAGAGAAAGATCGCCCCGGACCAGCAGATGAGGAAGAGCGCCCCGTCGTCCATCTTCCTGAGCCCTCCGGCGAGGGGCCGCCAGAGCGCCTGCGGCACGAAGACCGACCAGGGCAGCATCCCCCCCAGCAGGGCGGGAACGTAGTAATAGAAGGGACGGGGATGCTTGGACTGCGCCTTTGACAGAAAGTTCCCGAAGTTCTGCTGCAGGAAGAAGTAGCTCGCGTAGTCGCTGTTCCTCAGGCTGATGAGCACGTACCACGGCGCGGCAACGGCGAGGAAGACGAGCGTGCCCCAGCCCATCGACATGTCCTTCAGGAACGACAGCCTGCCCCGCAGGAGAAGGAAGAGGAAGATGACCAGGCCCGGCAGCAGGATCCCGATGGGCCCCTTTGCCAGCACCGCCAGGCCCGCCGAGGCGTAAAAGAACATGAGGTTCAGCCGTCTGCGGAGCTCGCTCGAGAAGGCCTGGTAGAAGAAATAGAGGGCCGCGGTGATGAAAAAGGCCAGGGAGATGTCATGCACCACGGACCGGGAGAGGACGATGAACTCCGGGCTCGTTGCAAGGACCACGCCGCCCAGCAGGCCCAGGCGGGTGTCCTTGAGGCGCCGCCCGATCACGTAGGTCATGAGCACCGTGGCCAGGCCGAGGAGCGCAGCAGGAAGCCGGGCCGCAAGTTCGGTGAACCCGAGCGCGCGGAAGGAAAGGGCGACCAGCCAGTTGAAGAGCGCCGTCTTGTCGTAGAAGTTCTCCCCGTTCATCTTCGGGGTCACCCAGTCGCCGGAGAGCACCATGTCTTTCGACGTGGCGGCGTGCATGCCCTCATCGACGTCCCACAGCGGCGAGGCGCCGAGCCGGAAGAAGAACAGGACCACGCAGAGGGCGCAGAGCGCGCAGAGCGCGAGGATCGAATAGCGGTCCTCTTTTGCGGCCTGCGGGCCCTGCACGGCCGGGACAGGCTCTTGTGCGAATGCCAACGTCATGCCGTCGCTCCTCCCGCGCTGTCCCTGCCGGCGGCATCGAGCATCGGCCGCAGCATGCCGAAGACCTGCTCGGGGGTGATGACCTGGAGACAGACATTGTCGGTGCAGGCGGTCTTGCGGTGGTTGGCGGCGGAGACGCAGGGAGAACACGCGAGCTCCGCGTAGATCGGCGTTGCATTGCCGAGCGGTCGGTAGAGCTTCGGCGTCTCCGGACCGAAAAAGACGAACACCGGCATGTCGGTGACCGAGGCGAAGTGCGGCGGACCCGAATCGTTGCTCAGCATGAATGCGCTCACGGCATAGAGGGCCGGAAGCTCCGAGAGGCTCGTTCTTCCCGCAAAGTTGACGCAGCGCTCGCTCCCCGCGCCCGTCTGGATGACCTCGAGCCACGCGCGATCGCTCGTTCCCCCGGTAAGCAGGATGACCACCTCCGGATATCGTTCCAGGAGGGTCCTGGTCAGGGAGATGTAATACTCCCGGGGCCAGCGACGGATGGGCAGCAGGTCCGAAGCGTTGGCATTGAACAGCACGAGCCGGTGGCGCGCCGCGTCGTAGCTCGGGCAGGCTTCCCGGACCTTCTGCCGTATCGCTTCCCTGGCCGGCGCTCCGATCGCAACCTTAGGCAGGCTGACCTCCTCATCGGCGATGAACGACTTGGACATGGGCACCTCGCTGCCGGGGCCCATGAGGGCGTTCGCCAGCGCGATGAAGTTTTTCGACATGTGGAGGTGGGGGTTGTAGGCCACCTTGTGCGTCAGGAAGTCGCCGCGGTACAGCCCCTCGTTGTGGAAGGCATGGAAGCCCACGGTGCGCCTCGCGCCGCAGAAGCCCGACAGGAGGGCGGAAAACCGGGAGAAAAGCTCCATGTCGATCACCGTATCGATGCGGTTCCGGCGCGTCCAGGCGAAGAAGGAGATGACGTCGCCGGTGAGCCGCAGGAACGAGCTTTCGTCGATGGTGAACACGTTCGCGCGCGGCACCGTGCCGAGGAGGTCGAGGCTCGGCCGGTTCTTCTTGAAGATGACAAAAAAGAGCTGGGCCTCGAGATCACGCTTCAGTTTGCGCATGGCCGGGTCTGCCAGGATCGTGCTGCCCATTTCGGAGAGCTCGACGAGCAGGATGTTCTTCGGCGCAGTGTCTCTGCGGCGCGGCGCGAAAAGGGCAATGCATTTCCGGACGATCGTCCCGGCAAAACAGAGCGGAATGCCGAGGAAATAATCCACTTTTCGCATGGTGTCGACGTTCATGAACCGGTCCTCAATCCCCGCGACAGGGAATCCCCGGCTCCTGCCGGAGGGGCTCCACAGCGCGTGAAGCAGCGGGATAACGCTCAGCCCGGTACTATACCATATTTTTCGGATTTCAATGCATAGATATCTGCTTCGGACGCAGCGGTGCGATCCTGCTACTTTCGAATGGAGGCCGCTGCCTTGAGGACCAGGAGAGCCCAGGGGACGGCGTGATAGAGCAGGTCGAACCAGTCGATGGGGCGGGAGAGCGTGCCATTCTTCAGCATCACGAGCTTTTCCCAGATATGGGGAGGGAAGAAGGGGGCGAGCCCCAGCGTCAGGCAGAGGACGATGACCAGTCCCCAGGGGATTCTCTCGATAAAGCGCATGGCATGTCCTTTCCTGTCGTTCAAGAGTGATCGTTGAGGAGGCTGGTCTTTGCCGTCATCACTATACCACGAACGGCGATCTTCGGCGACCGCAGACCCTGCGACGGGGTGGTATACTTTTCATAAGAAGGCAGCATTGCCGGCGGGAGGTGATACTATGTGGCTCAAGATAGCTCCGGATATGGATATCATGATGGAGGTCGAACTGCGGGGGGTCACCGAGCGGTCGAGAGATATCGATGTCCAGCTCTATGAAGAGGTGGTGCGCGACGCGCTTATAGAAAGACTGAAGCTTGCCTTCGCCGAGGAGGACATCATCATCCACTCGCTCGATGTGGGCGTGGCGCGGGAGAAATACGTAACGCCCAAGGTGGCGTAGTCAAAAGCAGCATCTTCGTTTTCGTGCTTCAAGACCGCAGCACGATGTGAGGCCTGGTAGCAAGAACGACGAGATGCCTTCTGGGGGACGCAGCGGGGAGCGGTAGCATCGCGCATCACTCAATTCATCTTTACGGGCTGGGGCATACATCATGTATCAGGGCGTCGGCACCGTATCCAACCGTATCGTTTCTCTCGGGCTCATCTTCGCGCTCATCTGTGGCGCCGTCGCGGCCCCTGCACGGGCCGAGGGCGGAGCAGCGGCGGGTGATCATGTGGCGGCAAGAGAGACCGACCGGCCTCCCGAAGAATTCCACGCGCTGCCTTCCGGTTTCAGTGATCCCTTTGTCCTCGCGGAGCAGGGCACCCAGCCGGTTTCCGGCGGCACATCCAGTGTACCGGCGAGCCCGGCGCAAAAGAAAAGTGAGGTCCCGTCGATCGCATCGTACGGCAAGGAGTTCTTTCCGGACCTCGTGGACGGGACGAAGCGCATATTCTCCCCGGACGTCGGCACCGTTGCACTGATCGGCCTGGGAGTGACCGGCCTCTCGTTCGCTTTCGACCATACGGTCGATGACTATTTTCAGAATCACCAGCCCTTAAAGAACGAGAAGACAGGAGACAAGATCGGGCAGGGATACGTGCCGTTCGGTCTTGGAGTCGCCCTCTTCGCCACCGGCCAGATCATCGACGACAAAAAGCTCGCCGATACCGGTGCGGTCAGCGTCGAGGCGCTGGCGGTCACGGGTATCGCGACAGAGGCCTTGAAATACCTCACCCGCCGGGAGCGTCCGAATCACGTTGACAACATGTCGTTCCCGTCGGG
>JBAIYC010000183.1:0-3222 GCA_037916085.1 Nitrospirota bacterium
CTTGTGGCAGGCCTCAACATCATCTTCACCAAGCCCTTCACGGTCGGGGAATACATCGAGCTCCTCGGCGTCTACGGCCAGGTCCAGGACATCTCCTTGTTCTCCACGACGCTGCTCCATGCGGACAGATCGCGCGTGGTGGTGCCCAACCGCAAGATCGTAGGCGAGATCCTGCACAACTACGGCAAAATGCGCCAGATGGACCTCTCGGTCGGCGTTGCCTACGATGCCGACATCAACCTGGCCATCGCGACGATCAGGGAGATCCTGGACCGGAACCCGAAAGTGCTGAAGGACCCCGTGCCCGGCGTCGGCGTTTCCAGCCTCGCCGACTCCTCGGTCGTCATCTCGGTCCTTCCCTGGGTGGCGGTGCCTGACTTCGCCGCAGCGCAGACAGAGGTCAATCAGGCGATCCTCGAAGAGTTCGGCAGGAAGGGCATCAGCATCCCCTTACCGCGGCATGAGGTCCGGCTCCTCGGCCAGGGCAAGCAGGAGCACTAGCGCTCCACCGCATTTCGTCTGCTCTTTGCCGCTCGGAAACGAAGCGGCGGGAAGAAAGAAGCTGCCGCATGCTGAGACCCTCCTTCTCCCCGGCCTTCTTCAGGAAGGCCGTCAAGCTGACCCTCATCATCATCGCGGTCATAGCGGTGACGGGATTCCTGCTGCTGCCTGCCATCCTCCGTCCGATCCTGGAGCGGAAGGCATCGGAAGCGCTCCATCGCACAGTCGTCATCCGCTCGGTCTTCATCAATCCCTTCACGCTTGCCGTCGCTCTTCGGGGAGTGACGGTCAGTCAGCGGGACTCTTCCGAGGTCATGCTCTCTTTCGACGAGTTCTACGTGAACCTTGAGGCCCGTTCCATCGTCAGGCGCGGCCTGATCGTGAGCAGCGTGCGTCTGGTCAAGCCGTATGTGAACGCTGTACGGAACAAGGACCTGAGCTACAACTTCAGCGACCTTCTGGCGCCCGCTCCGTCGAAGCCCCCCGAAAAGCCCGTGGCGGAAACAAAGCAGGAACCCTTCCGGTTCTCGATCAATAATATCGAAGTGAAAGAAGGCAGCGCAGACTTCTACGACGCCCCGAACGACACCCGCCACACCGTGCGGGACCTCCACCTTTCGGTGCCGTTCATCTCAAGCTTGCCGTACTACCTTTCCTCCTATGTCGAGCCGTCCTTCGGGGCGACGGTCAACGGCACCGTGATCGAGCTCAAGGGGAGGACGCTCCCCTTCAATGAATCGCTGGAGACGACGATCGACATCGACTGGAAGGGGCTGGACATCCCGCGCTACCTGGCGTACAGCCCGGTGCCGCTCAGGATCCGGCCCCTGTCCGGTACGCTCGACGTGCAGGCGACGCTCTCGTTCCGGCAGTTCACGGACCGGGCGCCCACGGTCTCGGTGAAGGGGACCCTGCGCCTCAACAATGTTCGGCTGGCGGCCACGGGATCGAAGCGCTTCCTGGAGCTCTCGTCGCTCACCGTATCGTTCCTTCCCTCCGATCTGATGGCGAAGGTAGTGCATCTTGCCGACGTGACCCTTCGCGCACCGAAACTGTACGTCGAGCGCGACCGCGGCGGCGAACTGGTCATCATGAAGGCGCTTCTCGAGCAGCTGGGCGTGAGCCAGGGCACGAAGAAGGAGCCCGCGCCCGCCGAAGCGGGCCCTCCTGCGGTCATCGATCTCGACGCTTTCTCTATCCAGGACGGCATGCTGCAGTTCACGGACTGGGAGCCGGTCCCGGCCGCCGCGGAAGGCGAAGAGGCCGTGCAGGAGCCGGCCAGGGTCCTGATCGACGCCATCGGACTCAAAGCAAGTACGCTTTCGACCCGCAAGGAAAGCAAGGGCAGGCTTGAGCTGTCGATGCGTGTCAACAGGAACGGCTCGGTGCGGACAGCAGGGACCCTCGGGCTGATCCCCCTCGACCTCGACACGGCGGTCCAAGTGAGCGGGATCGAGCTCTCGCCGCTCCAGGCCTATGTCGCACAGCACGCATACGTGCTCGTGAACGACGGCAGGGTGTCGGCGGACGGCACCGCGCGCGTCCGGGCCGGGGAGGACGGGTCCCTTTCCGTGACCTACCGGGGCGACGCAGCGGTCAGCCGGCTCGACCTTCGGGACAGCAGGAACAACGAGGATCTCCTCACCTGGAAGCTGCTCAGGTTCGACGGGATCGAAGCGGGCTCCAATCCGTTCTCCCTGCGGATAAAGACGATAGCACTGAGCGGCTTCTTGGCCAGCATCGTTGTCGAAGAGGATGGCACGCTCAACCTGCAGAGGATCGCGAAACGAGGGTCTTCTGCGGACGAAAAGGCCGGGGAAGAAAAGAAACAGGAAACCGCTCCTTCTGCCGCTGCGGAGAAGGCTCCTTCACAGCAGGGAACACCGCCGGACATCGCCATCCGGCAGGTGCTCTTCACGAAGGGGAACGTCAACTTCACCGACCGGCACGTCAAGCCCGTGTACTCGGCGAGCCTGGCTGACGTCGACGGGAAGGTGACCGGCCTGTCCTCAAAAGAGGATATCACGGCGGATGTGCTTCTTCGGGCCTCCTTCGACCAGTATGCGCCTTTCGTGCTGTCGGGGAAGATCAATCCCCTGCGGAAGGACCTGTACGTCGACGTGCGGGCGGATTTCAAGGATCTGGAGCTGAGCACGCTGACGCCCTATTCGGGCACCTATATCGGCAATGCCATCGAGAAGGGCAAGCTCTCTTTCGGCCTCGAGTATCACATCGCGAAGAAGAAGCTGGACGCAAAGAATGATATCTTCATCGATCAGCTGACGCTGGGCGACAAGGTCGACAGCCCGAAGGCGACAAGCCTCCCGGTCGGCCTCGCGATCGCGCTGCTCAAGGACAGGAACGGGGAGATCAAGCTCGACATCCCGGTGGCGGGCGAGACCGACAATCCCGAGTTCCGTGTCTGGAAGGTTGTCCTACAGGTGTTGGGGAACCTGCTCGTGAAGGCCGCGACCTCGCCCTTCGCCCTGCTCGGCAGCCTGATCGGAGGAGGGGAGGACCTGGGCTATGTGGAGTTCGACTACGGTGCGTCCGGCCTGTCGGGAGAGAACGCAAAAAAGATCGACAGCCTGGTGAAGGCCCTCTACGAACGGCCGAGCCTGAAGCTGGAGATCGCCGGATATGTCGACACGGCGAAGGACAGCGAGGCGCTCCGGGCACGGAGCATGAAGAACCTGATCGCGGCCCAGAAGATCAAAGACC
>JBAIYC010000184.1:0-21502 GCA_037916085.1 Nitrospirota bacterium
TCGTCCATCGGCTGAAACCCGTTGAGATCGAGATCGGAGTGATCGCCGGTACCCGCAGCATGAACCTTCTGTTCTCCGTCTTCATGGACGGCGCCGATGACGGCAGGCTGTCAGTCAAGGAAACGAACCTGCGGGAGATGCGCGACTTTATCACAGTTTCCAACACACACACTTTCATCGTGAGCGATCCGCTGACAATACATCAGACCGCCTATTTTCTCAAGCAGGGAAGGTTCGACCACGGCAGGATGGAATGAACGGGACAGGGGCAGTCTGAGCTGAGCAAATATGTTGTCACAGTTCCAAGTGACTTCCAGAGAGGGACTGAATGACAGCTGCACTCATCAGACATGTGCTTATGATAAGATAGTTAAAGAGGGCTCCTGATGGTTTCTTGAAATTGGGAAGTAGTACTTGAGATAACAACGAAAGCAAAGTTTCCTGTCAATTGAATTGTTCATGATGCAGAGATGGTTTGGAAGGAGTTGAAGCCGTAGCAACAGGCCCTCGATCTGATCATTATGCGGGTTTAGAACAATGGTGCAAAGGAGTCGAGCGATGACAGACACATTGACAACGGTTCTCGAGAAAGTTAATGCTGGTCTTGGACAGGGCAGCGTTTTAGATCAGATCGATAAGATCTTTCGTAAGCAGCAAAGGATCAATTTGTTTGAAAAGCTCGAAAAGATCGATACGAAGGAGGTGGATGATTTTCCAGTCGTTCTGTATAAGAGCATCATGCCAAACGGGAAGAAACAGCCTGCCTTATTGCGCTTTTACCTTCCGTCCTGGAAAGATCATGATGAGATCTTTTGGCACTCACTTGGTGATTATGTTATTCTTGCGCTGCACCGGGTGACAGATGTCGATTTCGACAGCGCGAGAGGCCGGATCAAGGTTGAATATTTCCCCAAGATAAGAGGCCGGATAAAGCATCCGGAAGACATCAGGCTGATCATCCAAAAGATCGCCTATCTTGTGGATACCGAAGGTTTGCCGACGGACTTCACCCGCTTCCGGCGCATGACAGAACGACGTGACAGTTTGGGCGAGATGAGCAAGTTCGAGGCCGCGGTATTGGGAACAATCATAGCGGAAGTGCCTACGATCGTAAGTAAGTAGAATACGAATGACCATGATTTAGCATGACCGAATCATGCGATGAAACTCGGCTTTCACGTGCTTCGTTCGGAGGGGTCATGACGCTTAGAAAGATCGAGATCGAGCGGCTGACCATGGTGTCTTCCAGACCGTTCGATGCGGTCGTTGAGTCGCTCGAAGCGGCCATCGGACATCCGGATATGGACGAGTTCCTGACTGCGATCGCGGGTGCGCGGACCTTTGCCGAACTGGAAAGTACGGTGCAAAGAGGTCTGGGCAGGACCGGGCTGATGCTGTTCGTAAAATTCGATCTCGGCGCGGTCGTGCGCAAGGAGACCGGGCTCGAAACGCCAAGGATCCTTCGCCTGTTGATCGGCAATCCGCTTGTCATGAAAGAAATGGCAAAGCATGTTCCCGACGCTGCGTCTTACGCTCCGGTCACCGTCCTCGTGGATGAGCGGCCGGATGGCGTGCACGTGTCGTACGACAAGATGGCCAGTCTTCTGGACCCCTACGGAAATCCGGACGCCCTCGCCGTCGCAAGGGACCTGGATTCGAAAATCGAGAACCTTCTTCGAGTGTCTGCTGGTGACGATGTGACTGCCGGCTGATGAAGCTAACCTGCATTTGGAGGTGCCGATGAACGTGCATGTCTTGCAGCATGCGCCCTTTGAGGGCATCGGAAGCATCGCCACGTGGCTTGCGGAGCGAAAGGCCGAGGTGAGCTTTACGCGGTTCTTCGAGCGAACGCAGTTCCCCGAGCCCGGAGGGCTCGACCTCGTGATCGCCATGGGAGGGCCCATGAGCGTGAACGACGAGGAGGAGCTGCCCTGGCTCCGTCCGGAAAAGGAGTTCATCCGCGGTGCTGTGAAGCAACAGGTCCCGGTCCTGGGCATCTGCCTGGGTGCGCAGCTCATCGCGAGCGCGTTGGGTTCCCGCGTCTATCCGAACCGCCTCAAGGAGATCGGCTGGTTCCCCATCGAGTCCACGCCCGGCCCCGGCGATGTCTTCCGCTTCCCGGAGAAGTGCCTCGTCTTTCACTGGCACGGGGAGACCTTCGATCTTCCTCCGGGGGCTGTCCGCCTTGCGAAGAGCGGGGCATGCGAGAACCAGGCCTTTCAGATCGGCCGAACCGTCATCGGCCTGCAGTTCCACCTCGAGACGACCCAGGAAAGCGCCGAAGCGATGTTATCGCACTGCTCGGATGAGCTTGTGCCGGGGCCCTTCATCCAGACCGAATCTGAAATGCGCAAGATGCCGCACACCCTTTATTCGGAGATCAATGCGCTCATGGGCAAGGTGCTTTCCTATCTCACAGACCGGCGGCAGTGACCTGGAATTAGAAAACCCTCGATTGTCGTTGCGAGGAGCGCTTTTGCAAAGCCTGCTCCCGCATAATTGAAGCGGGGGAAGCAATCTCGCAGTGCCTCTTTCGGGGCGCGTCTGTCATCCCGTGTTGGCCAGCTGATGGTGAAGATGATCGTCCGTGGATTTCCTGGGCAACTGATTTCAAGAAAGAATATGGATCACGGCATCCTGATAGGGTGCAGATGTCAACAGCCGGTCCACAGCGAAGCGCCAAATAGCGGTGAGTGACTTGACCTGGTGACTTGATGGTCCTGGTCGAACATATTCTCCCGCACCACTTGAAACCCTTACCCTCCTCCCTGGAAAGTGACGATTACTTCACTCGGGGAATTTTCCCCCGAACGAATCAGAATATACTATATATAGAAGGAAGAAGGAGGGACTTCCGATGATGAGAACAGCGAATCCTGCGTTGAGCGACGCTACCTTCCAGAACCTACCGCGGGTCGCCACGGGCGGGTCCATGACGATCCAGGGGACGGTGAACAAGTCCATCTTTCTCCTGCTTCTCCTGATGCTCTCCGCGTCCTGGACCTGGCGGCAGTTCTACGCCTTCGGCGGGAACCCGGCTGCCATCAGCATGTGGCTCATGATCGGCGCTCTGGGCGGTTTCATCGTGGCGCTCGTCACGGTCTTCAAGAAGGCCTGGTCCCCGGTCACCTCGCCGTTCTACGCGATCCTCGAAGGCCTGGTGCTGGGCGGCGTCTCGTCCATCTTCGAGGCCCAGTACCCCGGCATCGTCGTGCAGGCCGTGGGCCTCACCTTCGGCACGCTCTTCTGCCTCCTCATTGCCTACAAGACCCGGCTCATCCGGGCCACAGAGAAGTTCAAGCTGGGTGTCGTCGCTGCAACGGGCGGCATCGCGCTCTTCTACTTCATCACCATGATCCTCGGGTTCTTCCATGTCCGGATCCCCTACCTCTACCAGGGCGGCGCGATCGGCATCGGCTTCAGTCTCTTCGTCGTGGTGGTGGCGGCGCTGAACCTGGTGCTGGACTTCGACTTCATCGAGAACGGCGCAGCCCAGGGGGCGCCTTCCTACATGGAATGGTACGGCGCCTTCGGGCTCATGGTCACGCTCGTCTGGCTCTACCTCGAGATCCTGCGGCTCCTGTCGAAGCTCCGGAGCAGGAGGGAGTGAAGAGCGGCGCGTCGTTCTTGTGCTTCCGATCATGGGCGGGAATGCCAATTACCAAGCCTCACTCCAAGCAGTCGTGACCTGGCTTGTGGAAGTTCTTCTGCTCTTATTACCTTTCCTGCCCGCCCAGGAAAGGTAACCAAAGGAGGGCGCCCGGCGAAAATCCTTTACGGCAGTCTCGGTTGTCCTCGGTACATTTCGGAAACTTGCTGAGAGGAATGTTCTCAATCTATCTGCCCCAATCCCTCCGGACTCGGGACAGACAGCTTCAAACAGTCCGAAATGTTTAACCCTCGTCCTCTGTCGCCTGCCTAGATTTTCGCATGGGCGGAGCCGAACCCTCTTCAAGCCATCTGCAGTCGCATTCCGGTCCCGGGAGATTCTGCTTGCTCCCACTCGTCCTTTCCCGTACTATTCCTGCTGGGGCGTTCTAAAGCAGAGCAGCCACCCCATTCCATCCCGCGAGGTGAACCATGCATCCCGTCATCGAAGCCATCAAAAAGCGCCGCTCCATCCGTTCCTATGAAGCGAAGCCCGTCCCCCGTGGCCTGGTGAAGGAGGTCATCGACGCAGCGAACGAGGCGCCGTCAGCCATGAACAGCCAACCCTGGCGGTTCGTCGTGGTCGAGGACGCGGCCGCGAAGAAGAAACTCCTGGCAGCCGCCCTGCCTCAGGCGAAGAAGATCACCGAGCCGCTGAAGGATGTGGACCCGGAGCGCTACGAAATGATCAAGAAGCGCTACGCTGAACTGCCGGACCCGGTCTACTATTCCGCGCCGGCCGTCGTCTTTGTTATCGGCGGCGGCCGGTATGCTGCCCACTCCTGTCCGCTGGCCTGCGAGAACATGATGCTCGCCGCCTACGCTCTGGGGCTTGGGAGCTGCTGGGTAGGGTTCGGCGCCATGGCGGTGGAGGAGCCGGAAGTGCGGAAGCTCCTGGACCTCCGCGAGGATGAATCGGTTTTCGGGCCCATCCTGCTGGGGTACCCGAAGGGCGAGGTCCAGCGGCCGCCGAAGAAGGAACCGAAGGTGAAGTGGATCTAGTCTCGGACCGCGGGGCGATACCACGGAGAACCTGGTCAACTCTTGGTTGCGGTTAAGCAGCGGAAAGGATGAGGACATGCCAAAGGGGCACATCAAATCGGTAATGGGGCGCGAGATGCACGTCGAGGATGTCATGAAGAAAGACGTCCTGTCGGTCAAGAAGTTCGACACGATCGTGAGCGCGGCGAACATCCTCCTGGAGAAGAACATCAGCGGACTGCCGGTGGTGGACAACGACAGCAAGGTCGTGGGCATCATCACGCAAGCGGACATCCTGCAGATCGTCGGGGTGAGCAAGGACCCCACCGTGAAGGACCTGCTGAAGCACCTGCTGGGCGAGAAGCTCCCTGAGCGGAAGATGGGCGACATCGTGGGCGACATCATGACGTCCCCCGTGGCGACCATCCATCCCGAGGCGAGCATCGCCGAGGCGGTCCAGAAGATGGGCGAGAAGAAGATCCGCCGGCTCTGCGTCGTGGACGGCAAGAACCGGCTGATCGGCCTCGTTACGCGGGCCGACATCCTGCGGGCCGTGCTCAAACGGCTGGAAGTGAAGTAGCAGGGAAGTGACTAAGCGGGGCTGTTTTTCTTGCGCATCCCCTTCGCGGCCTGAACGAAATTCCTGACCCGTCTAAGGTCACGTCCGCTCGCCCGCGCAAACTCGGCCTTTGGCCTCAGACATGCGCGTTCGCCCTGCGGGACGCTTCCTTAGGCCAAGACGGGTGCCCCAGGAATCTCGTAAGGGCCGCTCCGGGAACGCGCGGGTTACGGGTGAAGACCAAGGCCGGTGAGGAGGCGCACATGGGTGACTTTCTGAAGGGCGATCTGGTACGGCACGAGGAGTACGGCATCGGCCGCGTCGAGGCGGTGGCAAAAGGCGGGTGCGAGGTCTATTTCCCGAGAATGGACAAAGAGACCTCCGTGGGCGCTGACGATCTCCAGGCCCTCTCCGAGGCGGAGTCTGCGGCCTACGAGCTGGTCCGGCTGGCCGCGCGGGAGCTAAGGGATGCCGAGATGCCGCCCGTCGAACTGGGCACGCGCTGGAAGGGCGGCGAACTGGTCCTCAAGCCGGCCGATGTGTCGCAGGCTTCGAAGTCCGTCCCCATCGAGACATTCTTCCACAAGATCGTCATGGTCCGAGACAGACTGCGCGTCATGGAGGCGCAGATCAACGGCCACAAGACGCTCACCGACGCGGAGAAGGTGGAGCTGCAGCAGTACATCACCCGCATCTACGGGTCGCTGACGACCTTCAACGTGCTCTTCAAGGACAAGAAGGACCACTTCGTGGGGCAGAAGAGCGAGGGGTGATGCTACAACGTTCCTTCGCGCTGCCGTCGCCTTCCTGCAGTCATGGATACGACCGAAGACCTCCTGACAACTGCCATTCCGTGTTACCGTCATTCCCCTTGACTTCGGATCCCCTCTCTGATATATATAAATATATTTTTATATATGGAGGCAGGCATGCTCAGGGAGCTCGCTCATGCGCTCGTGGTCTCGCTCCTCGGACTCTCCCCCGGGTCGCGAGTGGCCGATGCACTGGAATTCTTCATTTATGACGTGATCAAGATATTTCTGCTGCTGTCGGTCATTATCTTCTTCGTTTCGATCATCCGCAGCTACTTCCCGCCTGAGAAGACCAAACGCATTCTGTCCCATAAACGGGAGTTTATTGGTAATATCCTGGCCGCGTTCCTGGGCATCGTGACGCCTTTTTGCTCATGCTCGGCCGTCCCGCTCTTTATCGGGTTCGTCGAGGCTGGGGTGCCGCTCGGAGTCACATTTTCATTCCTTATCTCCTCTCCCATGGTGAACGAGGTGGCTGTCGTGCTTCTCTGGGGCCTTTTCGGCTGGAAGATCGCGGTCATCTACATGAGCGCCGGGCTTTCCGTGGCCATCATCGCGGGGTTCATCATCGGCAAGCTCAGGCTCGAAAAATGGGTTGAGGAATACGTCTACAAGATTCAGTCCCTTGGCGCTACGGTCAGCGAGGTCAAACAGACCTTCAAGGACCGGTTTGTCTATGCCCGGAGCAATACGGCAGAGATCCTCCAGAAGGTCTGGATTTATGTGATCATCGCAATCGGCATCGGCGGATTCATTCATGGCTACGCGCCTGATGAGTTCCTCGCGCGTTACGCCGGAAACGGCAACCTCTTTGCCGTGCCGGTCGCTGTGGCCATCGGCGTTCCGCTCTACTCGAACGCGGCAGGAGTTATTCCTATTGTTTACGCGCTCATGGAAAAGGGGATGAGCATGGGCACGGTGCTCGCCTTCATGATGGCGGTCACGGCACTCTCACTTCCGGAGATGATCATTTTGAGGAAGGTCATCAAGATACCGCTTCTCGCCGTGTTCGTCTCGATCATGACGGTTACTATCATAGGCGTGGGGTACATGTTCAATGCGATCCTGTGAGGCGCTAAAATGAATACACTAACTATCGAATGGCAGCGTCTGCTTGACGAGCAAAAACAGACCTGCCCGCGCTGCGGGACCACGGAACAGGAGGTCGAAAAAGCAGTGCGCGAACTCAGCCGGGTGCTTGCGGACTCCGATATCGCGGCCGAGCTGGTCAAAAAATCCATCGACCCGGAGACCTTCAGCAAGGATGCGCTGCAATCAAACAAGATCGTCATTGCCGGTAAGACACTCGAAGAATGGCTTGGGGCGACCACCGGCCAGAGCAAGTGCTGCGAGGTCTGCGGCGAGTCGGAATGCAGGACCGTCGAGTACGGCGGCGACACACATGAGGCAGTCCCTGCGGACCTCATCGTCAGGGCCGGGGTCACGGCGGCCGCATACCTGTTCAAATTGAAACCGCCGCAGCTGAAAAGTCAACGGATTCCGATTCTGAAATTAAAGTTCAGGAAGGTGTAAGAGGAGGAGGAAGCTATGGAAATCAAGGTTCTCGGCCCCGGCTGCGCCAATTGCCACAAGATGGAGGAGATGGCAAAACAGGCAGTAAAGGAACTCGGGCTTTCTGCCGAGGTTGTGAAGATCACGGATATCGGTGACATTGCACGCCACGGCATCCTGTCCACGCCTGGCCTGATTGTAAACGGCAAAGTCAAGCACACCGGGAAGCCGCTTCCGAGCCTAGACAAAGTGAAGGAGCTTATCAAGGGAGCATGAGCATATGCAGGAACTGAGTACAATATTCAAGGCCCTGTCGGATGAAACGCGGCTTAGGATCGTGAAAATTCTCGAAAAGGGCGAACTCTGCGTCTGCGATATCGTCGCCGCGCTCGATATCGTCCAGCCCAAGGCATCGTTTCACCTCGGCGTGCTGAAGGAGGCAGGGTTGATCAAGGACCGGAAGCAGGGTAAGTGGATCCACTACAGCCTGAACGAGTCCGACCTCTTCAAGCGGATGCTGATGGTGTCGGTCTGCGAGAAGGCCGATGGCAAAATGACAGGAGACGATCAGAAGCGGCTCGAACGTTTCCTGAAATCCAAGAAATCGGGTTCCGGCTGTGAGCCGAAGAAAGGCAAGGCCTGTTCCTGCGGAGCATGAGGATCGGAAACCGATATGGATAAACTACGAGTATTATTTGTGTGCATTCACAACAGCGCCCGAAGTCAGATGGCGGAGGCTTTTCTGAACGCTTTCGGCGGCGACAAATATCTCGCTGAAAGCGCCGGAATAGAGCCGGGTAGCCTCAACCCGATCGTCGTTGAAGCGATGAAGGAGATCGGCTTCGACCTGTCGAAGAACGGGACAAAGAGCGTGTATGACCCTCCCATCGGCGGGAAATCCTACGATATCGTGATCACGGTTTGCGATGAAACGAGCGCCGAACGTTGTCCCGTCTTCCCCGGCAAAGGCATGCGGCTGCACTGGGGTTTTGAAGATCCTTCCGCGCTGCAGGGCAGTCACGCGGACAAGCTGCAGGGGACGAGGATCATACGGGACCGTATCCTGGACAAGGTAAAGGCATGGATCGCTGAACGCCAGTGATGGCGTGAGAGAGAAAGGACCGAACATGAGTCAAACGACAAAACGACTTTCATTTCTCGACCGCTATCTTACGCTCTGGATATTCGGCGCGATGGCTCTCGGCGTCGGACTCGGGTACTTTATTCCCGGGACCGAGGGATTCATCAACAGCTTTCAATCCGGCACCACGAACATTCCTATTGCAATCGGCCTTATCCTGATGATGTACCCGCCGCTTGCCAAGGTCAAATACGAGGAACTGGGCGAGGTGTTCAGGAACAGGAAAGTGCTCGGCCTGTCGCTCGTTCAGAATTGGATCATCGGGCCGATCCTGATGTTCTTTCTTGCGATCATCTTCCTCCGGTCCTACCCAGAGTACATGGTCGGCCTCATCATGATCGGGCTCGCCCGGTGCATCGCCATGGTCATTGTCTGGAACGAGCTTGCCTGCGGCGACTCTGAATACGCCGCCGGTCTCGTTGCGTTCAACTCCGTATTCCAGGTTCTGTTCTTCTCGGTCTATGCCTACATCTTCATAACCGTGCTGCCCGGCTGGTTCGGGCTCAAAGGCGTTGTCGTGCATGTGACCATCGGCCAGATCGCGGAAAGCGTCTTCATCTACCTTGGCATCCCGTTTCTTGCGGGGATGCTGACCCGGTTCAGCATGATCAGGATTAAAGGTAAAGAGTGGTACGAAAAGGCCTTCATTCCCAAGATCAGCCCTCTTACCCTCGTCTTCCTTCTGTTCACGATCGTCGTAATGTTCTCGCTCAAAGGCAAGTATATTGTCCGGCTGCCGGTCGACGTGGTCCGCATCGCGATCCCGCTACTCATCTATTTCGTGGTCATGTTTCTCGTCTCGTTCTATCTCGGCAGGAAGATCGGCGCGGACTACCCGAAGACTGCGACGCTGTCGTTCACGGCTGCAAGCAACAACTTCGAACTCGCCATTGCCGTTGCCGTCGCGGTGTTCGGCATCAATTCGGGGTCGGCCTTCGCCGCAGTGATTGGTCCGTTGGTGGAGGTGCCTGTACTGATCGGTCTAGTGAATGTTGCGCGGTATTTCCAGAAAAGATATTTCAGCGCAGGATATTGCAGGGTCGACGCAACGATTCCGACGTAGCATCGGCCTGCTGCCGGACCCGTTCTCTGCCACGATCACGAAACGAAGATCCTCACCGTCGTCCCTTTTCCCACTGTGCTCTCGATCTGCATCTCCCAGCCGTGCGCCTTGACCAGGTGCTTCACGATGGCGAGGCCCAGGCCGGTACCGCCCATGTTCCGCGAGCGTGCCGCGTCGACGCGGTAGAACCGCTCGCCCAGCCGCGCACGATGCCTCTCCGGGATCCCGATGCCCGTATCCCGCACGAACAGGACGATGCGTCCGTTCTCATCGGCCGCCCCGAACGTGATGGTTCCCGTTTCCGTGAACTTGATGGCATTGTCAACGAGGTTCGTCAGGATCTGGATCAGGCGGTCGCGGTCCGCATCGATCATGCCGAGGTCATGCGGGATCGAGGCCGCGAGCGACAGACCCTTCTGGGCCGCCTTGTCCCTGAGCAGCGCCAGGACCGCATCGGCGATGTCCTCCAGCACGACCGGCGTCTTTTCCACCTTGATCACGCCGAGCTCGATCTTGGAGATCGTCATCAGGTCGTCCACAAGGCTGCTGATCCGCTGGCTGTTGGCCCTGATGGTCTCGATGAACGTGCTGGCGTTCGCGCGGTCCTCCAGCGCCCCGTCGAGGAGCGTTTCGGCGAACCCCTGGATGGCGGTGATCGGGGTCCTCAGCTCATGGGAGACATTGGCGACGAAGTCCTTGCGGACCTGCTCCAGCTTCTTGAGCTGCGTGATGTCGTGGAGCGCAACGACCGTGCCGCGGTATGTATCGTCGCGCATCGACTCCTGGATGATGGGGAGCGCTACGGCAAGCAGGTACAACTGCTTGGGCGCTGCGATGTCGAGCTCAACCGATGTCGTCCGGTGATGAACGTGGGCCTCCTGTACCATGTCGGCCAGCACGTGGTTGCGAACGACCTCCAGGAACGGCCTGCCGGCGATATCGCCGCCGATATCGAACATGTCCAGGAAAACCCGGTTGGCAAGTTCCACCCGGCCGTCCTGGCCGAGGAGCAGGACACCGTCGGAGATGCCCAGGAGCGCGGTCTCGAACTTGGCCTTTTCATCACGGAGGGACCTGACCTCGGTCTCGATTGACAGGGCCATGGCGTTCAGACCTTCGGCGATCTCCTCGAACTCGCCGGAGCGGTGGAGGAAAAGCCTCCTGCCCAGGTCACCGCGGGCGAGCGCCGCGGCAAAGTCCCGGACCTGGACGGTAAGGCGTCGGATCCGTTCGACCTGCCAGAACAGGAAGAGGCCGGAGGCGAGCAGGAACGCGATGAACGCCGAGATGATCTGGGCCCGCAGCCGGTTGATGGACGCGTCGACGTCCTGGAGAGGGACGCTCAGCCGCACGAACCCGCTCGGACTTCCCTCACGGACGATCTTCTTTGCCACGTACAGGAGGTTGACGCGGAGCGTATCGCTTCGCCGGATGGACATGCCGACGCCGCCGAGGTCCGCCTGCCGGACCTCGATCCTGCCCCAGTGGCTGTCCATGGTGTCGGAGTCGTGATCAGAGTCGCCAAGGACCCTGCCGTCGTTCGCGATCACCGTGACCCGCGCATGCGTCGTTTCCTTGAACCTCCGGCAGAGCGGGTCGAGCGGCACGGGGTGACGGAAGGGGATATCGCGCGCAACGAGCTCAGCCTCGACCGCCAGGCTGTCCCGCAGGGAGGCGATCTGGCTTTCCCGCACCGTCCGGGTGACAAAAACCTCCGTGCCGGCCACTG
This sequence comes from Nitrospirota bacterium, assembly GCA_037916085.1. Taxonomy (GTDB): domain Bacteria; phylum Nitrospirota; class UBA9217; order UBA9217; family UBA9217; genus JAKAHZ01. Next base: position 11,446 of record JBAIYC010000184.1, read on the forward strand.
CCAGGAGCAGGATGACGGCGTAAAGGACGAAGATGCGTTTGAAGATGCCTTGTTTCATCGGAGTTTCGGCACGTCGTAGCTCAACAGTAATCCATTGATCCCCCCGTGTCAAGGGAGGTCCGCCGGAATGCGCTCTGGTATAATGAAAGTACGAAGGTGCCGCGCAGGGGGGGAGCAGTGGCCGACGGTTACAGCGAACGCGAGCTCCGGGCGATGATCCGCCGCTGGGTCCCGCCCGAGCGGGTGCCGAAGAGGGTGAAGGTCAAGGGCACCGGCGACTTCTTTCGCGTGGACTACGATGACGTTGTCCTTCTCGACGGGGTGCCCTATTTCGTCCGCAACAACGAGCGGGAAGGCCGCTTCGGCATCGACGACGAACCGAAGTTCTGGGTCAAGCGTGCGCGCAACCTGCTGACGGGCGAGGTGAAGATCCTGAAATGGGTCTTCAGGGAGCGCTTCAACGCAAGGATCGGCAACCTGGTGTTCGAATGCGTGCGGAGCCCGCAGAAGGAGGCGCGGATCCTCGATCTTGTGCGAGGGCGCGAGCACTTCATGCAGGGGACAACGGTGCTGGACTCGGACGGCAAACCGCTCCGCATCCTGGATTACATCCGCGGCAAGACCCTTTCCCAGATCACGGTCTCGCTCGGTTCCGGCCACGAGGAGTTCTTTTTCGATCATTTCCCCATGCTTCTGGACGAGTTTGCGGAACTGGTGGAGGCGATCCGGTTCCTGCATCAGAGCGGCGAGAAGCATGGCGACATCCGTCGCGACCACCTTATCAAGGATGAAAGCACGGGCAAGTACCGGTGGATCGACTACGATTTCAACTACCGCCACGGCGAGAGCCGGTTCGGGTACGACCTCTTCGGCCTGGGGAACATCCTGATATTCATAACCGGAAGGGGGGACGTGACGACGCACCGGCTGCTGCAGGAGGATCCGGCGACGCTGGAAAAGCTCACCGAGGACGATGTGAACATCGTGTTCCACAACCGAGTGGCCAACCTGAAGAAGGTCTATCCCTACATCCCCGAGGCCCTGAACCGGATGCTGCTCCATTTTTCAGTGGGTGCCAGGGCGTACTACGATACGACCGACGAACTGCTCGAAGACCTGGGCGAGGCGCGGGAAACGCTCGAACGGTAGGCATGTTCGGAAGGGGCGGGACGGGTCCGGCAGCGGCAATGCACGGTTTACCAGAATCGCCGGGGACAGGGAGAACGTCACACGAAGACGGTCATCCCGAGGAGAGCATCCTCATTGGTGAGCTTAGCGTATTCGGCGGCAAGAAGATCGACTGACCCTGCTGCCGTGGCAGTGCCGTTTGTCGCGAGATTCGCTGCAAAGGAGGCGGGAGATGGAAACGAACGCCAGCCAGCCCAGGGACAAGCACTTCCTGATCGCTGTTGACGGGACGGAAAGCTCGAAGCGGGCCGTTCTGTACGTCGCCGACATGCTGGGCGGGTTCCCGGGTTTCCGGGTGACGCTGCTCTCGATCATACCCGAACCCGAGGAGGATTTCTTCGATTCCGAGGAGGAGCAGATCGCCTGGACGAAGGAGAAGATGGCGGAGGCCAACCGGCTGCTCGAGAACTACCGGCAGGTGATGGTCCAGGCTGGCTTCCCGCCGGAGAAGGTCCGCATCCGTTCCTGCGTGGAGGACGAAAAATCCTTCGCCGAGGCCATTCTCGATACGCGGTGCGATCTCTCGTGCTGCACCGTGGTCGTTGGCCGCCATCACAAGACCAAAACCGAGGAGTTCCTTTTCGGCAGCACCTCGACCAGGCTTATCCGCGACGCCAAGAACTGTGCCGTTTGGGTTGTGGAGTGATCAAGATCATTTACACGGCTCAATGGTCAAAGACGTGTTTGCTTGGCTCTTTGAACCTTCGGCGTTGAACTTTGCATGGATGTTTCCCCCTCAATTCCCAGCTTTGCTTTCTCGCAAATTCCAGTATTTGATTGACAGAAACGCTGCGGCTCTTTATTATCCCCCCCGGAGCATGCTGGCCTTTCGCGCATGCTGCTCCGGGGAGGTGGACTGCATGAAGATCGGGCCGACGAATTCTGAGGGCGTAAGGGATCCTGTATTCCTTACGGCCGTTACCTCTGCCGCGGTCCTTGCCCCCGCCCAGGCCTTCGCCGCCCAGGTCGGTTGCTTCATCACCGCGGTGCTGCTCGGAATCATGTTCCTGGTCGGCATCGGCATCACGTTGCTGGTCAAGCATCTTCTGGCAAGATACATCTGGAAGGTTCCCCGGACGCCGTGGCTCCGCCTGTTCGGGCTCACCTGGCTGGAGCTGATGCTCGGGATCTCCGTCTTTGCGACCATACGGACCAGCTTCTGGCTCACCGTCATAATCTATCTTCCCTTTGCCGCACTTCTCAACCGCTGGCTCCTCGGGGGGGTGAGCCGGACCGGAGAGACATCGCTCCTCCGGCGGTATGGCGTCTTCTTCCTCTTTCCCGTTTCCCTGCCTCTCTCGATCCAGATCGCCGGGCTGATCTGGAGCGCCTTCACCAACATGATCACCTTTGCCGATCTCAGGGTCTAGACCGACCGCAGGGCCCCACGCGGCGACGGTGCCCCGTGTGACACCTCGGCCCGGCCGTTCTGCAATCATTCTTGGCCGTTCAGAAAAGAAAAGCGAATGTCAAGGCGCTTCGAAGCGTCGAAGATAAGCGCCGGAGGAAGCTCACCTGTAGGAACACGGTGCAGCACGTGCCCGCATGAGTAGTTCGTGAAGACCATCACTCGTCTAAAGGGGCGTTGCGACCGAGCAGACGGAGGATGTGAAACAGCCCGTTGTGGGCTGGCTGATCAGCTAGGATCAAGTACTCCGAAACGTCGCCAGGTTCTCTTTACTAGAAGCGAAGGTCTGAACCATACCGGTCACGAGAATTGGGATGGAAGCAATCCTGTACGTGCGGACCTGCATCTGGAGCGGTCCGTCCCGCGGCCGGTTTTTTTTCTCCTTGATCCGCGCGTGCGCAGAGCACGTTGTCTGAGAAAAACCGCATGAAAATTGACTAAATATGGTATGCGAAAACTCTTGACAGCACAATATGTTGTATGTATACTTTCAGCGGTTATTTAAGCAGTTGACTGTCTTTCCGGTATCTCCCCGCTCCATAGTTGCACAAAAGAACGTAGCGATCCGAATCGACCTTCTGGAACGGATCCAGGGACTGCGTGCATGAGAAAACCGGCAAATTCCTGTTATCGCATTCGAGAGTCTTCAGATCAAAGGTAAATCCGCCGGGACGGCGATGGTGACCGTCCCGGATTTATTTTCGCCACATCATCAAGGAAAGGGGCCTTCCAGTCATGAAAAGCGCGGTGTCGTCAGGGGCGACGGTGTCCGGTTCCGGTGCGGGGCTTCAGCTGTCCGAGAACAGTCTTAAGGTACTGGAGAAACGCTATCTCAAGCGGAACGAGGACGGCACCGTTACTGAGACCGCCGCGGACATGTTCCATCGCGTTGCACGGACCATTGCCGCCGCCGACGCCGCCTACGGTGGATCGCAGACAGAGATCAACGAAACGGCGCAGGAGTTCTTCCGTATGATGACGGCCCTCGAGTTCCTGCCCAACAGCCCGACGCTCATGAACGCGGGCCGGGAGCTTGGCCAGCTCTCGGCGTGCTTCGTCCTGCCCGTGGGCGACTCCATGGACGAGATTTTCGAGTCCGTGAAGAACGCGGCGCTCATCCACAAGTCCGGCGGCGGCACGGGTTTTTCCTTCTCACGCCTCCGGCCGAAGAGCGACGTGGTCAAATCCACCAAGGGCATATCCTCGGGCCCCATCTCCTTCATGACGGTCTTTGATGTGGCCACGGACACGGTGAAACAGGGCGGTACGCGGCGGGGAGCCAACATGGGCATCCTCCAGATCGACCATCCCGATATCCTGGATTTCATCACCTGCAAGCAGCAGAACGACCGGCTGAACAACTTCAACATCTCCGTGGCCCTGACCGACACATTCATGAGGGCCGTTGAGAAGGACGGCGAGTACGACATCCTGTCGCCGCGCACGAAGAAGTCGGTGCGGCGGCTCAAGGCCCGCACGGTCTTCGACACGGTGGTAAACATGGCCTGGAGGAACGGCGACCCGGGTATCATCTTCCTGGACCGCATCAACCAGTACAATCCCACGCCCCACGTCGGTATGATCGAGTCCACGAACCCCTGCGGCGAGCAGCCTCTCCTGCCCTATGAGTCCTGCAACCTTGGGTCCATCAACCTGGCGCGGATGACCACTGCAGACGGGACGGCCGTCGACTACGGGAAACTCCGCCACACGGTCCGCAAGGCTGTCCACTTCCTGGACAACGTGATCGATGTGAACCGGTATCCCCTCGAGAAGATATCGGAGATGACACGAGCGAACCGGAAGATCGGCCTGGGCGTCATGGGCTTCGCCGACCTCCTGATGCAGATGGGCGTGCCCTACAACTCCGACCGGGCGGTGCAGATCGGCGAGTCGGTCATGAAGTTCATCACCGACGAGGGCCGCAAGATGAGCGAGGAGCTGGCAGCCGCGCGCGGACCCTTCCCGAACTTCGCGGGAAGCATCTACGACCGGCCGGGCCAGAGGCCGGTGCGGAACGCAACGGTGACCACCATTGCCCCGACAGGCACCCTCTCCATCATCGCGGGGTGCTCCAGCGGCATCGAGCCGATCTTCGCGCTCTCCTACGTTCGGCGGGTGCTCGACGGTGCCGAGCTTATCGAAGGAAACCCCATCTTCGAACAGGCGGCCAAGGCGGGCGGGTTCTATTCCGAAGCGCTCATGAAGGAGATTGCCGATCACGGCGGATGCGCGGGCATCGATTCGGTGCCCGCCGACCTGCAGCAGATCTTCGTCACAGCCCATGACATCAGCCCCGAGTGGCACATCCGGATGCAGGCGGCCTTCCAGAAGTACATCGACAATGCCGTGTCCAAGACCGTGAACTTCCCCCACGCGGCCACGACGAAGGACGTGGAGAAGGTCTATCTTCTCGCTTACCATCTGGGCTGCAAGGGGGTGACTATCTACCGGGATGGTTCCCGCGACGAACAGGTGCTTTCCACGGGAGCCACGGAGAAGGCCCGCAAGGCCGCCCAGATGACGGTGGCGTCGGCCTCGCCCGAGCTTGCCGAGGAGAAGAAGCCGCGGAAGCGCCCGGCCTTCACCCAGGGCGTGACCCAGAAAATCGCCACGGGCTGCGGGAACCTTTACATTACCATCAATGAGGATGAAGAAGGCATCTGCGAGGTCTTTTCGACCATGGGCAAGTCCGGCGGATGCGCGGCCAGTCAGTCGGAGGCCGTCTCCCGGCTCGTCTCCCTGGCCCTCCGTTCCGGGGTCGCCATCGACGCCATCGTCAAGCAAGTGAAGGGCATCCGCTGCCCGTCGCCGGCCTGGGGCGAAGGCGGCAGGAGCATCCTGTCCTGTCCTGACGCCATCGGCCTGGCCCTCGAGCGGTACCTGAAGGACAGCATGGGCCGCCGCGCGCCCGGCGAGCGGCAAGAGGGATCTGCCGCTGCGGAAGCGGTCCTCCCCACCGTGCCCTATACCTCGTTCGACTGCGCAAAGGGGACGAACACGAACCAGCTCGGTCTCTGCCCGGAGTGTCCGGAGTGCGGCGGGCTTCTGCAGTTCGGCGAGGGCTGCGCGGTCTGCCATGGCTGTGGCTTTTCGAAGTGCGGCTAGGGGAGAACCGGAAGTCCCGCAGGGGATGCAGAGGAATGAACCAGGTCCGAGGGCGACGAGCGCCAGAGTGGACCGTGTCCGCCGTGATGAAAGGGTGCGCCTATTTTGACCCGTTCCGACGTACAGATGCTTCGACAATAACGTTCCTCCCGGGAGCCAGTGCTCCCGTTTTTTTGTGCATCGATGCACCGCGGCGATTGCTGTTAACGACAACCTGCTACGAGAAGGAGAACCCATGACCCTGGACGAGGTTATCCTGGAGCTGTACCGGCTTGCAGAGACCAAGAAATGGGATGGGATACGGAGCGACGAGGCCCTGGCCCTTGCCGTCGAGGGGATGGAGCAGATCTGGACGCACCGGCAGGCGGCAGTGCGCAGAAGCGCCAAGGCCCAGCCGGCGAGAAAACAGCCGCGGATCTGGTCCTGAGGCGCAAAAGACCTTGACATTTCGCCCTGCTGATTCTAGAGTAGCATTTAGGAACGGCCGCGGGGCGTGACTGCTTCCGCCGGTCCGACGGGTCACAGACAGGACCCGCGGGAGCGGGTTATCCCTTTCAAGGTTAAGGAGGACACGGGGATGAACATGGAACGGGTGGTCCAGTACGAATGCAAGGTGTGCGGCAGACGTATCGACGTGACCAGGACAGGCGACGTGTACGAAGAACCGATCTACTGCTGCGGCGTCGAGACTCTCATGATCGGGGCCCCGGGGGCGGCGGTAGCCGCGCCAGCCCGGAAGACGGCCAAGAAGAAGACGGCTGCAAAGCCGGCAAAGAAGAAAACCGCCAAGAAGAAAGCGGCAACGAAGAAACCGGCAAAGAAGAAGGCCGTCGCGAAGCCGACCCGGAAGAAGGCGGCGAAGAAGAAACCGGCAAAGAAACGACGCTGAGGCTCTCTCGCGTTCACCGGCCCCCGGACGTGACCGTCCGGGGGCCTTTTTGTTTCCTCCTGGGGCTTGACATTCCGGCGGCCCTGCACTACATTGCCTCATGCGCACAGTAAAGGAACGGGAGGCCCGCATCCGCCGTCTTGTCGGCAGGGCGATCGGAGATTTTGGGCTTATTGATGAGGGCGACTGCATCTTGGTCGCCCTATCCGGCGGGAAGGACAGTTGGACCCTCCTCCGCATGCTCGACCTGCTGCGAAGACGAGCGCCCATCGGCTTTTCCCTGGTTGCCGTCACTGTCCATCCGGGATTCCCTGGCTATCGGACCGACGCCCTCGAGGCATATCTGCGCGAACGGGGCTTTCGACACCACGTCGTTTCCGCGCCGATCCACAGCCTCATGCAAGAGAAGCTCTCGCCCGATGAGATCCCCTGTGCACTCTGCTCGCGGATCCGGCGCGGGGTGCTGTACAGCCAGGCCGCGGCGCTCCGGTGCACCAAGATCGCCTTGGGCCATCACCGCGACGACTTCATCGAAACGCTCCTCTTGAACCAGTTCTTCAACGGCAGGACCAAGGCCATGGCCCCGCTCCTGCGGGCCGACGACGGGAAGAATGTAGTGATCCGGCCGCTTGTCTTCGTTCCGGAAGAGGAGATCATTGCCTATGCTGCTGAGGCTGGGTTCCCGGTGACCTGCTGCGCCTGCCCTGCCTGCGGGGACCCGGGCCAGAAGCGGGTGCGGGTCAAGCGTCTTCTTGCCGAATTGGAAAAAGAACACCACGGGATCAAGGCGAACCTGCTTGCAGCGCTGGGCGACGTTGACCATCGGCACCTCCTGAAGCGTGAGGATCCGACGGTCGGCCACGTGAGCGCAAGGGGCATGCGGGGCCAACGATGAAGGGAGAGGAATTGTCCCGTTTCTCGTTTGACAGGGCAGCTGCTTTTCGCATATACTGAGCAGCAGTTGAGGGCTCGTGGGGATCGAACCGGGCAGAAGTACCGCGACGAAAGGAAAAGGCGGGAATGCCGGAGCGGAAGAAACTCGGAGATCTGCTGAAAGAGGCGGGCTTGATCGATGACTTCCAGCTTGAGGCCGCCCTCTCCCATCAGCGCAACTGGGGCGGGAAGCTTGGTGACATCCTCGCGGAACTGGAGTTCGCGCGCGAGGAGGACATCGCCCGGATCGTGGCCGAGAAACTGAAGATCCCCTATGTAAACCTGTTCGAACCCGAGCTGTCTGCGGACGTCCTCAAGCTATTGAAAGCGGATACGGCAAAGAAGTTCGCCGTGATCCCCGTTCGCAAGGAGGCGAAGACGCTGGTGCTCGCCATGTCCGACCCCTTGGACATCGGGATTATGGACAACGTCCGGTTCATCACGGGGTGTACCATCAAGCCTGTCCTCGCAATGACGTCGGAGATCAAGGACGCGATCCGGAAATACTACGACGGTGAGCCGGTGGTCCGGGTGAAGAGACCCACGCGGCAGGAAACGGTCCAAGAAGAGGGCAATATGGAACTCGTTCGCGAGGTGCAGGAGATCGAGCCTGCGGACCTGAGCCAGCATGCCCATCATCACGAGATTCCCGCGCATGTTGCCGAACATGCTAGCCAAAAGGTCGTTCTTGAGGCATTGATCGAGCTCTTGGTCGACACCGACCTCATTACCCGCGAAGAGCTTGCCAAGTACGTCGAACAGAAGAGGATGGGGATATGACGCGACGCCGCGGTCATGGGGAGGAAACGGGGGGCAGAATCAGCGCGCGAGCCAGCTTTCTTGCGCTGGCAGCACTGTGCTGCCTCTCGTTCGCGGCAGTTGCGAGCGGCGCCGGCCAGGGGCCGCGCATATCGGTCGATGAGCCGCTGTACGATTTCGGCTCGGTCGCGGCCGGCACGGTCCTGGAGCATGTCTTTGAGATCAGGAACACAGGGGACGAGGTGCTTTCGATCGGAAAGATCGAACCTTCTTGAGGATGCACCGCAGGGCTGGTCAGTTCTGACCGGCTAGGGCCAGGGGAAGGAGCGAAGTTGAAGGTGTCGGTGAATACAACCGGTCGGTCCGGTGCACTGACGAAGCACGTAACGATCCATTCCAGCGACGCAGTCCAACCGGCATTCCCAATCACCATCGTCGCAACGGTGCGACCTTCGACCGCCGGAGCGGCGAGGCCCTAGATCGCCGGGACGGAACATGCAGCGTGCCCGGGAGGCAGAGAAAAAGGCCGGCAGGAGACCTTCCTGCCGGTCTTCCTGTTTCTGTCTGCCGGGGATGAACGGTGGTTCTCTGAGGGCGGTTGGCGTAAGCGGGATCACCTCGACTGGCGGTCCACCTCGGCATAGATCAGTTTGGTAACGTCCCGAACAACGCCTGCAAGGTCATCATAGTCCGAGCCGCGTACCGTGATGCCGAGGAGAAACGGCCTGCGGGGATGGTAGATGATGCCGAATTCATGCAATTGGATGACATCGGGGCCGTCATCCGAGGACTGCAGGGTCCTTTCGCCGGCCTTGCTCGCCAGGTCGATGTTCGGCGGGATCCCAGCGGCGATGCCGCTGCGGAAAGAGCTGTGCGAGAGGAATCGAAGGGCCTTTTCGGACATCTCTTCGGACAGATAGGAGGCATTGAAGAGCACCCGGAAGAAGGAGGCATAGGCGCTGAGCGAGAGCGTGTCATTTTCCTTTTGCGGGTCGTAGTTGACGTAGAGGTCCCGATAGATCTTGTCCCGGTGCTTGGCAGGGAGGTTCGCGTTCAGCAGCGCATAGGCCTCGTTGTCGCCGTAGGCGATCATGCGGAAGATGAGATCGTTGACGGTGTAGGACCTGCCCGCCTCGAGAGTGCGGGGCGGCCGGATGAAACGCTGTTCATTCGAGTCGAGTGGCGCGGCAACGGTGAGCTTCTTTCTCAGCACCAGGGGGTTCGCCTCGGCCCATTTGAAATAGGCGATCATGAGCGGGATTTTTACCTGGCTTTCGGGCGAGAAGGGTTCCTGGTCGGCGATGCCGAACCAGTTTCCGTTGTCGAGATCGCGAAAGTAGACCGCGACGGAGGCTGCTTTGCCGCTCTCCACCTTTTCACTTATCAGGGCATCGACTTTGTAGCGGAACGGCTTGAGCTCGCGGATCTTCGGCGCATTCTGGGCATCAGGTTGGAGGGATTGCCGGATGAAGCGGAACCCTTCAGAGAACGACGCCTGGGCCGGTTCTGGCCGTTCTTCCCGGCCTGTGCCGAACAGCCAGGTGCTTCTTCCGACAAAGATGCCGAGGGCAAAAGCCCCCGCCAGTACGATGAGGATGACGGACCGGGGGATCGATATCTTTCTGGTACCCTGCTGCTGTTCCATAGTTCCGTATCGTTCTTACTCCATTGTAAACGAAAGAGCCTTCTTGCACAAGTCTCTGTTCAGTTCCCTGCTGAGCCGTGCCCGATGTCCCGCCGCGTTCCCTGCCCGCAGGGAAGGGCAGGGAACG
>JBAIYC010000185.1:0-2291 GCA_037916085.1 Nitrospirota bacterium
GCTCTAATTGGTAGAGCTCCGGACTCCAAATCCGGCCGCTGGGGGTTCGAGTCCCTCCTGGCCTGCCATTTAACCCGAAGAGAGGCGCACAGCGCATGTTCAAACGGATTGCGGAATTCTTCCAGGATGTGAAACTGGAGCTCAAGAAGGTCGTGTTTCCGACGAGGAAAGAGGTCATCGGCTCCACGTGGGTCGTGATCGTATCCGTGCTCATTGCCGCCGTCTTCCTGGGGATCGTAGACATGTCCCTCGGCAGGATCATGACCGCGGTATTCAAATAACCGTAAAGAGAGCATTATGGTAACCAAGAACTGGTACGTCGTCCATACCTACGCCGGTTTCGAGAACAAGGTGAAGACCAATATTCTCGAGACCGTCGCCAAGCTGGGGCTGCAGGAGAAGATCTCCCAGATCCTGGTCCCCACCGAAGAGGTCCTGTCGCTCAAGGGGGGCAAGAAGCGCAAGTCGCAGCGCAAGTTCTTTCCCGGCTACATCCTCGTCGAGATGGAGATGGACGACAACACGTGGCACATCGTGAAGGACACGCCGAAAGTCACCGGTTTTGTCGGCGGTACGACGAACCCCACGCCACTGACGGAAGAAGAGGTCAGCCACATCCTGAAGCAGGCCGAAGAAGGCGCCGTTGCCCCGACCCAGCCGAAGGTCGCCTACCAGAAAGGCGATCGCGTGAGGGTCACCGACGGCCCCTTCAGCAATTTTATCGGGACCGTGGAGGACGTCAGCCCAGCGCACGGCAGGCTCCGCGTCATGGTCAGCATCTTCGGCCGCTCAACGCCGGTGGAGCTGGAGTTCCTCCAGGTCGAGCGTGAGAAAGAGAAGTAAGCTCGAAATTCGAGTATCGAAATTCGAAATTATTCAGAGGGCAGGTATAACGCAATGGCAAAGGAAATCACCGCAAAGATCAAGTTGCAAGTCCCAGCAGGCAAGGCGAACCCAGCACCGCCCGTGGGTCCGGCGCTTGGCCAGCACGGCGTGAATATCATGGAATTCTGCAAGGCATTCAATGCCAGGACGCAGAAGATGGGGGATACTATCGTTCCCGTCATCATCTCGGTGTACTCCGACCGGTCATTCACCTTCATCACCAAGACACCGCCGGCAGCCGAGCTCCTCAAGAAGGCCGCCGGGATCATCAAAGGGTCCGGCACGCCGAACAAGGAGAAGATCGGCAAGGTGACGCGGGCGCAGATCAAGGAAATCGCCCAGACGAAGATGCCTGATCTCAACGCGGCCACAGTGGAATCGGCGATGCGCATGATCGAAGGCTCGGCAAAAAGCATGGGGCTGGAAGTCGTCGACTAACTAATGGCGGATTTGGTACTACGGATTCAATCCGCAATCTGCATCCGATAATCAATTGCGGGAGGCCGACAACGGCCGTCTGGACCGCGAGGAGGAACCATGGCAGGAAAGAAGTTCAAGGCAGTGGCGGCGCTAGTGGACGCAAACAAGCGGTACAGTCTCGAAGAGGCCATCGGCCTGGTCAAGAAGACGGCGCGGACAAAGTTCGATGAGACCGTGGACCTCGCCGTAAACCTGGGCGTCGACCCTAAGCAGGCGGACCAGATGGTGCGGGGCACGGTTGTGCTGCCTCACGGGACCGGCAAGACAGTCAAGGTCCTGGTCTTCGCCAAGGGCGAGAAGGAAAGAGAAGCGCGTGATGCCGGTGCGGACTTTGTTGGTGCCGAGGACCTGGCAGATAGAATCCAGAAGGAAGGCTGGACCGATTTCGATGTTGTCGTTGCCACGCCGGACATCATGGGGCTGGTCGGCAAACTCGGCAAGGTGCTCGGACCGCGGGGCCTGATGCCGAACCCGAAGACCGGCACGGTCACCTTCGATGTTGCCAAGGCAATCAAAGAGATCCGTGCAGGTAAGGTCGAGTACCGTGTCGAGAAGGCAGGCATCGTTCATGTGCCGGTCGGCAAGGCATCCTTCGATGAGAAGAAACTTTTCGACAATGCCAGGGCGGTGCTCGATTCGATCCTGAAGGCAAAGCCTTCCTCGAGCAAGGGGAAATACCTGAAGGCTGCAGCAATCTCGACCACCATGGGACCGGGCATCAAGATGGACACGCTCCTGATAGAGAAGATCTCGGCGTGACGGAGAACGAATGAGAAATCCCGAATACGATGCCCTGCACGTTCAGGATTTCGATATTCGGTTTCGGAATTGTTGTGAAAAGGTCGGCCCCCGGTACAGTAGCCGGGGGATTCGGTCCGAGACAGCGGGCATGGAGAAGGGATATCCCTCCTTCGTTTAATCCCTGA
>JBAIYC010000186.1:0-2103 GCA_037916085.1 Nitrospirota bacterium
TGCTCACTGGAATGCGCAAAGGATAGCGAGAGGACGATCTCGCTCCCCTCGCGCATGGTTTTCGGCATGTTGAAGACCATGATATGCAGCCCGCCCGGCTTGAGCTCGGCGCTCCCGTGGGCCGGAACGGCGATCTTTTCGACCTTCACCATCCTCCCGCCTTTGACGTCGTGCAGTTCAACGATCGCCCCGGGAACATTGACGCCGATGCCGGTCACGGCATCTCCCCCGCCGCCGTTCCGGACCGTCATGAACACCGAAGCAACGCCGAAGAAGACCGGGGACAGCTCTCCATGCTGGCCGTCGATCGTGATCTCCGGCGGTTGGGACGAGCAACCCGCGGTCATGAGCGACAGGAGAGCGACCGCAGCAAGGATCACGGGCAGTCCGCGCCGCTTATGGCAGAACAGGATGTGCATGAGATGTTCACCGAGCAGTCTTGCGTAAGAGATGGATAGCATTTTAGGACGGCGCTGTAAATGCTGTCAACGTAAAATTTGAACTTGAGAGGTTCGGCCAAGCCGGGCGCCTCCGCGACGTCCTGCGTGACGTGTCGGCCGTCCTCGTCCGTTCGCCTGCACCCTTCCCAAGTCGGTCTTTTTTTGCTACCATTGTGGCATCACACGACAGGCAACATGAGAAAGGAGATCCCGTTCATGGTACAGAAAGCCAGCACGACACTGACCGATATGATGCAGAAGGCCATCGCCCGCGAGATCCAGGTGAGCGTCCAGTACATGTGGCAGCACATCATGGCCAAAGGGCTCGAGTCCGCCGAGATCGCCGAGACCTTCGAGGAGGTCGCAATCGCGGAAATGAAGCACGCCGAAAAGATCGCCGAACGGCTCTTCTACTTCGACGTGGTTCCGACAACCAAGCCCGCGCCGATCGTCGTCGTCGGCAGCATCAAGGAGATGCTGGAAGCCGACGCCAAGGCCGAAGAGGAGGCGATCGAGCTGTATAAGCAGATCATCAAGCAGGCATCGGGAGAAGGCGACAGCACCACACGGCTGCTCTTCGAGCAGATCCTGGCCGACGAGGAAGGGCATCACGACACGTTCACGACTCTGCTCGGACAGTAGTCAATAGGAGGGGTGCATAGCTATACGGCCCCCTACGGCCTGCGCCAATGAAGCACAAAGCCGAAGAGAATACGCTTCGGCTTTTTTGCGTCGTCGTGCAACGTCGAGGCATGGTTGCGCGGACCTGTGAACAGGGTGCAGAAAAGAACCAGGATTCCGAACGTGAGCGGCCGGTTTCTTGGCTTTTCTTACGCATGATTCCGCGTTTATACATGTGTGAAATCTACGGACGGATCGTTCTCGGCAGGGGAGATATGTTTGCCTTACAATTTCTGCGGACCGTAGATCCGCTCCAGAAGCTTCCGGTCCTCCAGGACCTTTTCATGGAGCCAGGGCATGTATTCGAGGGTCACGACGTTGTACCAGCCCATTTCCTGGAGCCGGTCCAGCAGGTCCATGCAGAAACCGTCACGGTCGATGGGCTGGTGCTGCCGCGCAATGCCCTTGAGCCCGCTGTCTCGGGTGACCGCGGAAAGGTGAATGTTCACGATATGGGTGTAGTAGCTCTCGACGGCCCAGATGACCTCGGACTTGGGAAGCCGCGACGTGTCGAGCACCATGGGCATCTGGTTCTGCATAATCGCATCGGGCGTGATGACCCGCCGGCTGTCCCAGAACGTCTCCAGGGCAATGGCGACGCGGGTGCGGTCCTGCAGGCGCAGGATGTTATCAAGCGCTGCCCGCTGGTCGGCCGCTCCTGCCGATGGCAGCGGCTCCGGATGGAACACGATGATGCCGGCACCCACGGCTTCGGCGAACTGCACGACACTCCCCGCCCAGTCCGGGAAGCTGACGTCGGCAAGATGGCCTTCGGGAGCGTGGACCGAGCGGACCGGAACCTCGTAGGCCTTGACCTGTTCGGCCACATCGCCGAGACGGTCCTTCCCGTCCAGGAACTCCTGCAGCTCGGCCGGGAAGGCCAGCTCGATCGGAACCCCCCGGAGGTATTGGAGCCTGCTGTCGCTGTTTGCAAAGGTTATCTGTTGCCGGATACAGAATTGCATAGGCCCTGAGATGGTCA
>JBAIYC010000187.1:0-1820 GCA_037916085.1 Nitrospirota bacterium
CGATCGAATTGAGCGACCTGACCTGTTCCGATATGTGGTCCGCATTATGGACAATGGTGAGGATGGCGAGCGTTATCGGGACGAGGATGACGAGCAGGATCGTCACGGTCATCACTGCCACAGCGAATCCCCGCCTCCCGGCAAGAAGCGCCTGGAGCTTCATCAGGGCCGGCCAGGCGGCCACGATGATGATCGACGCCCAGAGCAGCGAAATAAGGAAAGGGTTCAGGACCCAGAAGCAGGAGACGATGAGCAGCCCGATGAACAGCACCGACAGGGTGGTATGGGTGATGTCAAAGGAAGAGGAACGCTGTTCTTTCATGACCGGGACACCCCCTGGACGCTGCGGCACGTGACGTTCTTGTGCTGCAGAAAAAAAGACGGCACGGGCGCGGTTCGCACCACGCCCGCTTCCTCAGCACATCTATTTCGCCTTCGGCGACTCGACCTTGATGGTGAGCTTCTGCATATATTCCACAACCACCTCATCGCCCTTGTGCACCTCGTTCAGCCGCTTCACCCTGTCGCCGGCCGTGAACCGCAGGGTAGTGCCCTCGGGCAGCTTGACCGTTACCAGACGGGTCTGGTAATCGATATCCTCTACGCGGACGGTCATGAACCCGACGGTCTCGATCGACCCGCCGGGGCTCTCTCCCGGCTTTGCCCGCTTGATCGATTCGGTCTCGAACATCCTCGGCGCCTCGCTGGCCTTCTGCACGTCGACGGCGACGCCCTCGGTATAGGTGAAGGTGACAATGTCGCCTTTCTTCACCTGGTTGAAGTTCCTCGCCTCTTCGCCGACGATCAGCTGAACGAGACCGCCCTTCTCGCCCTTGAGCGTCACGGTTCGGCTCTTGTAGTCGATCGCCTCCACCGTCGCCTTCACGACCGTTGACTCGACCCGCATGCCGCCCGGGCGGTCGGCCTTCTTTTCCTCTGCCGCCATCGCCGGGATGGCGAGCATCACCGCGAGGATCAACACCAGTGTTCCTGAACGCATCGTGTTCATTGCCTTCCTCCTGTCGGATAGGATATGATCTTCTGAAAAACGTGAACGAGCTGCGTATTCAATCATAAGGGAGGCAGGACCTGCGGCGCCCTGACGGAATGGTTCTCTAGCTACTATAGCAGAGTTTGCCGGGAAAGTCAGGCCGAAGGGACTTCTTCAGTCCTGTTAGGATCGGCCGGTCTCCCGGACAGGAAAAAGCTCGGGACCGCTTGCCTTCTCAGCCGCTCTCGCCTATAATCGTCCTCAGGTGGTTATCAGAGTCGGGACTGCAGTCCCCATCATAAGGAGTTCGCCATGTTCTCGATCGCGATCCGGTCCATCGCCATTCTTGCTGCAGTCTGCCTCCTGTTCCTCTGCGCCGTACCCCACGCCTACGCTGCAGGGAGGGACCCCTTTGCTGATGGAAGCATGCGCCTTTCGGTCGTGGTCGGCAGCGGATATGCCTTCAATGAATCCTATCTCATCGTCGGGGTCGGGTTCGGCTACTTCGTTTCCAACGGGCTGGAGCTCGGGCTGGACGTTGAAAACTGGTCAGGCTCGAGCCCGCACATTACCAAGGTCAGCCCCGAGATACGGTACGTCGTTCCGACGAGCAGTGCCGTCAAGCCCTATGTCGGCGCCTTTTACCGGCGCACGATAATCGACAACTATGATGATCTCAATTCCGCCGGCGGTCGTGCAGGTGTCTACTTTATGTCCGGCCAGGGCAGCTACTTCGGCGCCGGCGCGGTGTACGAAAAATATGTCAACTGCAATGAGGCGGTCTATCATTCCTGCAGCGATACCTATCCCGAGATCATCTTCGCCATCG
>JBAIYC010000188.1:0-3924 GCA_037916085.1 Nitrospirota bacterium
ATCAAGAAGCTCCGGGATGAGTACCGCGAGATCCAGAAGCAGCTGCAGGCCGCTCAGGAGGCTGCGGCGAAGCGCGGGCCACTCCTCACCGAGATCGAGAACATCACGAAGCGCGCGAACCTTTCGAGCAAGATCGTGTCGCTCAAACCGCAAGCGGGGATCGAGTCTGCGAACTTCAAGGAAAGCACAGTTGAAGTGCGGCTGGACAGCATTAGTCTCTATGACGTGGTGAACTACGTCTACCTGCTGGAGCAGGCGACGCTCCGGGTGCGCAAGCTCGCCTTCAAGCCGCGGTTCGATAACCCCAAGCTCTTGAACGCGACGATCCTGGTGTCGAGCGCCGGGTAGACGCGATTCTGGCACCTGCGCCGGAGAACCGACAGCTGACATGCTAGACCGCAAGAAGATCATCCGCTGGTCCTCGTTCACGGCGTACTTCATCGCCGCCTTTCTCATCTTCCTCTTCTACCAGCTTCCCTTTGACCGGATCAAGGGCAGGATGGAGTCCGAGGTGCGGACGAACACGCAACTCGAACTCGGCATCCGCCGCATCTCCCCGAGGTTCCTGAACCGGTTCGCGCTGGAGGACGTCGTCCTCTCCGACCGGAGCGGCAGGGTGCTGGCCGAAAGCCCTTTGGTCCGTGCGCATGTGTCCCTTTTCGGATTCCTTCGGGGACTCCTGTCGGTGAAGCTCGACGGCAAGGTTTACGGCGGGGAATTGAGCGTCAGGAGCGAGCAGGGCAAGACCCGGCGGTACCTCTCGCTGGATGCGACGAATCTCGACCTTGCGGCATACCCGCTCCTTCGGGACCTCGGGCTCAGACTTTCAGGAAAGCTGGGCGGGAGCTTCGAGATGACAAATGACGCGGGCAGGGGAAAGTTCTGGATCAAGAACCTGGCAAGCCGTCAGCTGACCGTCAAAGGCTTCCCGGTGCCCGACCTCGATTTCGAACAGTGCTGGATCGAGGCGGACATCAAAGGCGACCGGTGCACCATCCGTAAGCTGGAGCTCGACGGCAAGGAGCTGAAGGTGCGGGTCAGCGGCGACGTGGTGATGCGCGAGCAGGGCACCCTGAACCTCGCGATCAAGCTCAAGCCTTCCGAGCGGCTGGCTCACGAACAAGCAGGGCTGCTCTCGCTACTGAAGAACAAGGACGCCGAGGGCTTCTATCAGTTCTCCCTTGCCGGCACCGTTTCCAGTCCCCTGCCGCGGTTCTGACGAGCTTCTAGAAGGTCACTGCCACCTGCAGCCCGATCTCGGTCGAGGTGTTCGTCGGTTCAAACCCGGTCGCGTAGGGGTTTCCGTAATAGGTAATAGCGGCGCTCTCTGACTGGGCGATCCGCCAATACCGGATGAAGGGCTCCACCGTAACGGTGCTTTGTTGCTCCCGCCAGATGAAGCGTACCGAGCCGCGGTACCCGAAGCCGTCCTTCTGGGTGTTCGTCAGATCATTATAACCGGCATTGCTGTCGCTCAGATAGCTGTGCTGCTTCCCGCCCAGGAAATAGTCATACTCTGCCGTCCATCCGACCGACCAGCCTGGTCGCCTGGCGGGGATGCGCTCGAGCAGGATGGGAACGTAGTAGTAGTTCGATTCCCTCCGGTATCCTCCGGCGATCTTGTCTGCCCCGTCGTAGAGGTAGCGGTACCCGAGGCCGACCCACGGTATGAGACGAGCTCCGGGCTCCCCCAGGTTGTAGATCCCGACCAAGCCTCGCACTTCGAACATGGAATCCAGGATGCCGCTCATCTCTATCGGCGTTCCCGTCGTATTTTGTCCCGTATAGGTCACCGATCCGCCACTCAGCCGGCCGTCAAGCCTGAGCCCGGCTGGGACGCGCAAAGCACCGTAGTAGGAGTAGACGCCGTGGACGCCGAGCATCACTCCTGCCTCCCGTATCTCCGGCTCTTTATACGTGATATGCGAGAGCTCAAAGCCGAGATCGAGCGTGGATGAAGGCTGCTCTTCGGCCGCAGCCGGCGAAACGATGGCCAGCAGGAAGAACAGAAGGGCCGTCAGCATTCTGATCATGAATACCTCCCCAAAGTGTCGGGACAAGATAGCACGAAAGAAAATATTGTCAAGCCTACCGGGTCACATTGGAGGAGTTTTTTTCTCCGGTATATCGGAACGCGCAACGACAGGACGCTGGGGCTTTGGAAAATGCGTTTGACAAGGACCGCAGATGACCCTAGAATGACCTCATTCCCTGCGACATGATAACCGCCGGCTCCTGCCGGCGGGGACTGGAAAGTCGCGGGAGGTCGCGTTCTTCGAGGGAGCCTCCGGCTCCTGCCGGAGGTTGCTCCACCATGAAAGCGAAGGTAAAGACAGTTTACGTCTGCCAGTCCTGCGGCTCGCAATCGCCAAGGTGGATGGGAAAGTGTCCGGACTGCGGCCAGTGGAACACGCTGGTCGAGGAGCGGGTCGAGAAGCCCAAGGACATCGGGGCTTCCAAGCGCGGCAAGGGGACCGAGCCCCTCGCCCTCCACGAGATCAAGACGGGCGACGAGGACCGGTTCGTCACGAGGATCGGTGAGCTGGACCGCGTCCTTGGCGGTGGTGTTGTCGCGGGGTCGGTGGTCCTGATCGGCGGCGACCCCGGCATCGGCAAGTCCACGCTGGTGCTTCAGATGCTGCGGCAGGTGTCGGAGCTCCGCGGCAAGGCGCTTTATGTTTCCGGCGAGGAATCGCCCGCCCAGATCAAGATGCGCGCCCAGCGGCTGGGCGTCAAGGCCGAGAACCTCTTCGTCCTTGCCGAGACGTCGCTCGACGAGATCGTGCGCGCAGCCGAGGAGCTCCAGCCACAGGCCATCGTCGTGGATTCAGTCCAGACGGTCTTCACTCCTGAGCTTCCTTCCGCGCCGGGAAGCGTGGGCCAGGTGCGCGAGGTCTCGGGAAGGCTCATGCTCTACGCCAAGCGGAGCGGCATACCCACCTTCCTCATAGGACACGTGACCAAGGACGGAGCTATCGCAGGGCCTCGCGTGCTTGAGCATATCGTCGACACGGTGCTCTACTTCGAAGGCGACCGGGGCCACGCGTTCCGGATCCTCCGCGCGGTCAAGAACCGCTTCGGTAGTACGAACGAGATCGGCGTTTTTGAGATGAAGGAGTCGGGTCTGGCCGAGGTGGCGAACCCCTCGGAGCTTTTCCTTGCCGAACGGCCGAAGGACGCCACTGGCTCGGTCGTGGTTTCCTCCCTTGAAGGTACGCGGCCTATTCTTGCCGAGCTTCAGGCGCTGGTGACCCCAACGAAGCTTGCCGTGCCGCGGAGGACCAGCATCGGCGTGGACTACAACCGCGTGTCGCTCCTCATCGCTGTGCTCGAGAAGCGCGTCGGCATGCACCTCATGGGCATGGACGTGTTCGTGAACGTGGTAGGCGGCCTCAAGATCGACGAGACGGCAGTCGATCTGGGCATCGTTGCCGCGGTGGCGTCGAGCTTCCGCGAGAAGCCCATCGACCCGAACACGCTCGTCATGGGCGAGGTTGGCCTTGCCGGCGAGGTGCGCGGCATCAGCCAGGCCGAGATACGCTTGAAGGACGCGGCGAAATTAGGATTCACGCGGTGCGTGCTGCCTGCTGTGAACGTGGAGAAGATGGAGAAGACCCCGGCCCTCAAGAACATGCAGCTCATGGGTGTAAGGACCGTGGATGAGGCGATGGAGAGGTTGTTCTGAATAGAACTTTCTCCTCATCTGTCATTACGGGATGCATCCCTTGGAACCCCTTTATTTCAAGGTTAGATATGTCAAGGAGAAGACGTGGCTAGAAAAGAGACACCTGCGACTCCTCAGCCTGCTCAGCTAACATCAGAGCAAATGCGGCGTGCTATACCAAAACTTCGTCGTAGGATTGAAGAGCTTGAGGCATTTGACCCAACTACGGTTCGCGATCGCTCGGATCCGCTCCCAAAGTC
>JBAIYC010000189.1:0-4918 GCA_037916085.1 Nitrospirota bacterium
CGCTCGTAGGTCCTGATGCGGAGCCTATGGGGTCCGTCGATCTGGACGAAGTTCACGTTCGTGCCCGCAGGCCGGAAGATTGCGTGCCACCGCGTCGCGCTGCCAATGCTCTGGACGTCCTCGGCAGGCAGGTTGTTCGACAAGTAGACGACATGCGGTACACCGGTATTGATGAAATGACCGATCCGGGTCCCGAAGTTCAGCGAGACCGGGATGTTCATTCTCCGGTCCGCGGCGCCGGTCAGCTGGACCTTGACCGTGTCCTTCTTCACTTCGGCATGGATCAAGCCGGCCAGGGTTTCGAAGACCATCTGCTTCGGCGCGATCTTCTTGAGCGTCGCGAACCGCGCTGCACAGCGCGAGCCGTTTCCACACATCTCGGCCTCGCTGCCATCGGCATTGAAGAACCGCCACTGGAAGTCGGCCGCCTTCCGGTCCCGGGGCGGCACGATCACGATGAGGCCGTCTGCACCAACCGAGCGGTTCCGGTGACAGACCTGCCGTGCGAGGACTGATAGGCTCCTGCCCTTCAGGATATTCCGGCGGTTGTCGATCAGGATGAAATCGTTCCCGTTGCCGTGGATCTTATGAAAAGGGATCTTCTTCATGGTCCGGGGTAAATCCCTGTCCCGCATCTCTGCGTCAGCTTCTTACCCTTCCAGCCAGCGCGGAAGCTTCTCGCCCTTCACCAGATCGTTATAGGTCTCCCGTTCGCGCACGACAAAATAGTCGCTGTCCCGCACGAGCACTTCCGGGACGCGGGGGCGGGAGTTGTAGTTCGACGACATGGAGAAGCCGTAAGCGCCCGCGCCCATCACGGCGAGGAGATCGCCCGGTTTCACCTCAGGAAGCTCCCGGTCCCTGGCAAGAAAATCGCCGGACTCGCAGATGGGCCCGACAACGTCCACGACCGAAGCCTGCGCCGCAGACTGCTGGACGACCGGACGGATGTCGTGGTATGCCTCGTAGAGGCTCGGCCTGATGAGATCGTTCATGCCGGCATCCACGATGAGGAACTTCTTCTTGTCGCTTTCCTTGTGGTAGAGGACGCTCGTCACCAGGATGCCAGCGTTCCCCACGATGGCCCTGCCCGGCTCCATCACGATGGTGCAGCCGCAGTCCTTGAGAAGAGGACGGATCGACGCGGCAAGCTCGTTCGGCAGCGGAGGCGTCTCGTCCTTGTAGGTGATTCCCAGGCCGCCTCCGATATTGATGTACCGGATGTCGATGCCCACGGCTCGGAGTTCCTTCACGAAGGCTGTCGTCTTCGTCAGCGCGTCGACGAATGGCTGGATCTCAGTGATCTGCGAACCGATGTGCTGATGGATCCCGACGATATCGACGTTCGGGAGGGCCTTGGCCATCTGGTAGTGTTCCAGCGCCTGGTCGATGGCGATGCCGAACTTGTTCTTCTTGAGCCCCGTCGAGATGTACGGGTGCGTCTTGGGGTCGATATCGGGATTGACGCGCAGGGCGATGCGCGCCCGTGCCTTCATCTCCCCGGCCGCGCGGTCAATGGCGAGGAGCTCTTCGCCGGACTCCACATTGAACATCAGGATGTCCATCTTGATGGCGTACTCGATCTCGTCGCGCCGCTTCCCCACGCCCGCGTAGACAATCTTCTTGGGGTCGATGCCGGCACGGAGAGCCCGGAACAGTTCCCCCCCCGAAACAATGTCTGCGCCGGCACGTTCCCTTCCAACGAGGCGAAGAAGGGCTTGCGACGGGTTTGCTTTGACGGCATAGCAAACGAGATGGGGAACACCGGCGAAGGCCCGGTCGAAAGCGCGGACGTGGTTCACCAGCGTGGTGCAGCTGTAGAGATAGAACGGCGTGCCGACGCGGTGCGCGACGGTGCTCACCGGGACCGATTCACAGTACAGCTCTCCGTTCTTGTAGGCAAACTCATGCATGTCTGGTTTATCGGATCTTCTCGGTATAGGTCTTCTGCTCTTTCGACCTGCGGCTTTCGTTGCCGCTTTTGTCAACGGCTGTAATCACATAGAAGTAGGTCATGCCCTGCCTGACCTTTTCGTCCGAGTAGGTCGAGCGATTGATCACCTTGTCCGTGAGACGCTCGTACGGCCCGCCGCTTCGCGTCGCGCGGTAGACGTGGTAGCCGGCAAGGTCCGGTTCCTTGTTCTCCTTCCAGGTCAGGAACACCCTGCCGATTCCCGGGACGACCGTGATGCCGGTCGGCGGAGCCGGAGGAGTGACCTTCTTCGGGGTCGCCGAGACCTCTGCAGAATCGAGGCTCTCCTGCCAGGGGACCACGGGGCTGTCAACGGCGCGGATACGGTAATAGTACGTCGTATCGTTCACCGTCGACCGGTCCGTATAGGAATGCACCCTGACCGGCTCCGACGTCAGCGGCGCATCTGCCTCCCTTCCGGAAGACGTGCCGCGATAGATGTTATATCCAACGAATCCCTGATGCGCGCTCCCGTCGGACCTTGTCGTGACCGGGTCCCAGGTGAGCGTCACCAAGCTCTCGCCGGCCGTTGCGGCCACGTTCTTCGGCGGCGCCAGCGACAGGAGCGGTGCTGCTCTCACCTCGGCGGAGTATGCACTCACGCCGCCCCGCGCGCCGTACGCACGGACACGATAGGCGTACACCCTCCCGTAATGCAGACCGGGGTCGCTCCAGAGGACCCTACCGTTCCGTACCTCGGCCGGCTCCGGTTTGTCCATGTTGATCACCGCATGCTCCCTGTACCGGAGCCGCTTCCGCTCTCGCTCGACCTCAGCGCGGTAGATGCGGAACACTTTGACATCGCCGGCGGGAAGGGGCTTCCCCTCGATGTTCTTCACCGGCACCGACCAGGTGAGGAAGGCCACGTTGTCCCGCACCGTGACCCGGAGGTCCGACACGACGTCAGGGCGGGGACTGTCCGGAACCAGCGGGTCGGCCTTGCGGCCGCAAGCGGCCAAGAGCACCAAGAGCGCCAGCGCGCAGACTGCCACATTCCAAAATGGGAAACGTGTCATCATCGGACCGTCAGCGACCGGCCCCGGGACCGGAAACATTAGAGACCATCTGCTACCGGAGCGCTTTCTTCAGGACGGCAAGCCGTTTCCGCAGGTTCGTCGGCGCGGTTCCGCCTTGCGACATCCTCCGCCCCACCGAGGACGCGAGGGAAAGGGCCTGATACACGTCGTCGCCGATGAGCGGCGACAGCGACCGGAAGTCGCCGAGCTGCAGATCGCTGAGACCGCAACCCCGTTCTGTCGCGAGCAGCACGGCGCGGCCCACAACCTCGTGGGCCTGCCGGAAGGGCATCCCCCTGCGGACCAGATAATCTGCAAGGTCAGTTGCCGTGATGAACCCGTCTTCTGCCGCGCTGCGCATGCGGTCCCGATGGATTTCCATCCCCGCCAGCATCTCGGCAAAGATCGCCAACGACCGTGACACCGTGTCCGCCGCATCGAAGACCTGTTCCTTGTCCTCCTGCATGTCGCGGTTGTAGGCCAGCGGCAGGCCCTTCATGAGTGTGAGCAGCGACATCAGGCTTCCGTAGACGCGGCCCGTCTTGCCGCGGGTGAGCTCGGCGACGTCGGGGTTCTTCTTCTGCGGCATGATCGAGGACCCCGTAGTGAAGGCGTCGGACAGGGTGATGAAACCGAACTCGGCCGATGACCACAGCACTAATTCCTCGGACAGGCGCGAGAGGTGCATCATGATCTGTGACGCAGCCGCGACGAACTCGATAGCGAAGTCCCGGTCCGAAACGGCATCGATGCTGTTCTCACATATGCCGTCGAAGCCCAGCTCCCTCGCCACAAAGCGCCGGTCGATGGGGAGCACCGTTCCCGCAAGGGCGCCGGCACCGAGCGGCAGCATGTTCACCCGGCCGGAGCAGCCCTCGAGCCGCGCGCGGTCCCGCTCGAACATTTCCACATAGGCGAGCAGGTGATGGCCGAAGAGCACGGGCTGGGCCCGCTGCAGGTGCGTGTAGCCAGGCATAACCGCGTCCTGGTGAGCCTCGGCGATGCGGACGAGGACCCGCTGAAGCGACCGGAGGAGCTCACGGATGTTCGCGATCTCGTCGCGCAGGTACATGCGCAGATCGAGGGCCACCTGGTCGTTCCGGCTTCGGGCCGTATGGAGTTTCCCGCCCACCGCGCCGATCTTCTCGGTCAGGCGGGCCTCGATGTTCATGTGGATGTCCTCGAGCTCCCTGCGGAAGCGGAACCTGCCCGCGTCGATCTCCCGGAGGACGGCTTCGAGGCCCCGCACGATTGCAGCGGACTCCTTCTTCGTGATGATCCCCTGCCGCCCGAGCATCGTGGCGTGAACGATGCTGCCAGCGATGTCGTAGGGATAGAGCCGCCAGTCATAGGAGATGGACTGGGTGAACTCCTCGGCAAGAACGCTTGTTGCCGACGTGAAACGGCCGGACCAGGGCTTGCGGGCAGCCCGCGTCCCGGTGGCGGACGGTTGCTTTTTCGTTCTCTTTGCTATGGTCATGCTTCTCATGCGGTGGTTGAGCAGGAAAGAGGTCAAGAAACGGGTCACGGTCACGGAACTTCACTGCCCTCGTACGTTCCCGACTTCCTACCTTTGCGCTTTTGTTGCCACCCGCAGCCGCAAAGCGTTCAGGCGGATGAACCCTTCGGCATCCTTCTGGTTGTACACCCGGTCCGCCTCGAAGGTGGCAAGGTCCGGGTTGTAAAGCGACACCGGTGATTTCCGCCCCACGACGTCGCAGTTGCCCTTGTAGAGCTTAATGCGAGCCGTGCCCGTCACGTTTTTCTGGGACTCGTCGATGGCCGCCTGGAGCATCAGTCGCTCGGGAGCGAACCAGTAGCCGTAGTACACCAGCTCGGCATATTTCGGCATGAGGCTCTCGCGCAGATGCAGCACCTCGCGGTCGAGGGTCAGCGACTCCACTGCCCGGTGGGCCGCATGGAGAAGCGT
>JBAIYC010000190.1:0-2040 GCA_037916085.1 Nitrospirota bacterium
TAGAGTTTCGCAGCCGTCATTCCCGTGCAAACGGGCAATCCAGCGTTTTTCAGGCTTGTCTGGATGCCCGCTTTCGCGAGGATGACCGTTCATCGACGCAGGACCAATTTTGAGATCAGGTTCTATGCTTACCGTGAGGCCTTCTCATTGTAGGAGATACTTCACGCCATGTATGACCCAAGACAGTTTCGGAGACTGCCTTTATGAAATATGCTGATATACCTGCAAAAGCACACACTGCAACTCTTGGTATGCCTTATGCAATACTTGGATGTGGATATATTCAATACGTGAAGTGGGGGTGATGTTTATGGAGCCGGTCGCTCCTTCGGCGCCGTCAACGAAGACCGAGTGGACCTGCGCGATGCACCCGGAGATCGTGCGAGATGCGCCGGGGTCGTGTCCCATCTGCGGCATGGCGCTGGAACCCAGGACGGTATCGCTTGAGGAAGAGGAAAATCCCGAACTCGTTGACATGACGCGGCGGTTCAAGGTGAGCGTCGTACTAACGATCCCGCTGGTCTACATCGCCATGGGCAGCTATATACCCGCGATCGCGCCGGAAAAGTTCATTCCGATGGAGTGGCTCACGTGGCTGGAGCTTGCGCTGGCAACCCCGGTGGTGCTCTGGGGCGGCTGGCCGTTCTTCGTGCGCGGATGGAGATCGGTTGTCACCTGGAACCCCAACATGTTCACGTTGATCGGACTCGGCGTGGCCATTGCGTATATCTACAGCCTCGTCGCGGCTCTTCTTCCGGGCCTGTTCCCCGCTGCATTCCGTGGCGCAAACGGAGAAGTGGGAACCTATTTTGAAGCTGCCGCGGTCATTACCACGCTCGTGCTCCTTGGCCAGGTGCTGGAACTCCGGGCGCGGAGCAGAACGGGAGCTGCGATCAAAGCCCTGCTGGGCCTTTCACCCAAGACAGCGCGCAGAGTGAAGGACGGGGCCGAGGAGGATGTCCCTCTCGAAGTTGTGCAGGCAGGCGATCTTCTCCGGGTTCGTCCCGGAGAAAAGATCCCGGTGGACGGCGTCGTTACGGAGGGAGCCAGCAGCGTTGACGAATCCATGATCACCGGCGAACCGATGCCGGTGGAAAAGCACGCGGGAGACCGGGTCGTGGGAGCGACGGTCAACGGGACGGGATCGCTCATCATGCGTGCCGAGAAGGTCGGCGCCGATACGCTCCTCGCCCAGATCGTCCGCATGGTCGCCGAGGCGCAGCGGAGCCGCGCGCCGATCCAGAAGCTCGCCGATATCATCGCGGGGTACTTCGTCCAGATCGTTGTGGCGATCGCGGCGCTGACCTTCATCGTCTGGGCATGGATCGGCCCTGAGCCGCGGATGGTTTACGCGCTCGTGAACGCCGTGGCGGTCCTGATCATCGCCTGTCCCTGCGCCCTCGGTCTTGCAACGCCGGTCTCCATCATGGTCTCCATGGGCAAGGGCGCGACAGGAGGGGTGCTGTTCAAGAATGCGGAAGCCATCGAACACATGCGGAAGGTGGATACCCTCGTTACGGACAAGACCGGCACACTCACCGTCGGGAAGCCGAAACTGAACTTTGTGATCGCGCAGGACGGGTACGACGAGAAATCGCTCCTTCTTTTCGCATCGAGCATTGAACGGGGAAGCGAGCATCCGCTCGCCGCAGCCATCGTGGCGGGCGCGGAAGCGAAAGGCGTGAGTCCGAAGAACGCCGGGTCGTTCCGGTCGCTGACCGGCAAGGGTGTAACGGGCACGGTGGAGCTGCAGAGCGTTGCCCTCGGCAACCGCGCGCTGCTCGATGAGTTGAAGATCGAGCCGGGCGGGCTTTCGGGCAAGGCCGAGGACCTTCGGAAGGATGGCCAGACCGTGATGTTCGTGGCGGTCGACGGAAAGGCGGCAGGGCTTCTAGGCGTGGCCGATCCGGTGAAGGACACGACCGCGGAGGCGGTCAAACTCCTGCATAATGATGGCGTCCGTATCGTGATGCTGACCGGGGACAACAGGACCACCGCGGAAGCGGTGGCGAAGAGACTGGGCATCGACGAGGTGGTCGC
>JBAIYC010000191.1:0-7035 GCA_037916085.1 Nitrospirota bacterium
GAGACCGAGATCAAGATCATCGGAGAAGATTAGGAGGAACAAATTCCAAATTGCAGATGACAAATCTCAAATAAGCTCCAAGGTCGAAAAGGACAACTTCGAGACCTTTCGGTCGTTGGCATATTGAAGCTTGGATATTATTTGGGATTTGCTGCTTGAGATTTGGATTTTCACAGATTATGAAACTCGTGACGAACAAGAGGATCGGCGTTCTCCTGGGAGGGCTCTCGTCGGAGCGCGAGGTGTCGCTTGCATCCGGTACGGCCATCCTGAAGGCGCTCCAGGGCAAGGGCTATGACGCCGTCACGATCGACGTGGGTCGCGATGTGGCGGAACGGCTGCACCGGGAGAAGATCGAGGTCGCCTTCAACGGACTGCACGGGAAGTTCGGCGAGGACGGCGCGATCCAGGGACTGCTCGAGGTCCTGGGGATCCCGTACACCGGCTCGGGCATCCTGGCATCGGCGATGGGAATGGACAAGATCGTGTCCAAGGCGGTGTTCCGCTCCAGCGGATTGAATGTCGGGCCCTTTCTGGTGCTTTCGCGCGGGGACCGCGACCCCCTCGGCAGGGCGAGGGCCGAGACGGGTTTCCCGCTGGTGGTGAAGCCCAGCCGCGAAGGATCAAGCGTAGGCGTGAGCCTGGTGCATGAGGAAAAGGAACTCGCCGCCGCGTTGGCCCTCGCTTTCACCTACGACCGCGAGATCCTTGTCGAACGCTACATCCGGGGCAAGGAAGTGCAGGTGGGAGTCCTGGGGTCGCGGGCGTTGGGCGCCATCGAGATCGTGCCGAAGGACGTCTTCTACAGCTACGAGGCGAAGTATAAGCAAGGCGGGTCGGAGCATTTCTTTCCTGCGCGGGTCCCGGAAGCGGTGTACCAGCGCACGCTCGATGCGGGGATGGCTGCGCATCGGGCGCTCGGGTGCCGGGGCTACAGCCGGGTCGACTTCATCATAGATCAGGAGGGCGTGCCCTATATCCTGGAGGTGAACACACTCCCGGGCATGACAGCCACAAGCCTGCTGCCCGAGATCGCCCAAGGGGCCGCGATCGCGTTCCCGGAACTCGTGGAGGAGATCCTGAGGCTGGCGGTGTCGGGCGACGAGTAACAGAGACGAGCAAGGAGCTATGCGCGACTATAAGCACGTAAAGGTCCCGGGGTCCGCCCGCCTCAAGCGGGATCGCGTTGTCAGGAAACGGGTGACCGCCGATCGGTCCGGCACGAAGCGCGCGACCGGCGGCTCCGGAGCATTCTGGACGGTGCTCACACTCGTGATCATGGTCGCTCTCGGCTATGGGGCATGGCGCGGCTACCAGCGGCTGTCCCGGGCGGAGATGTTCCAGATCGTCGGTGTCGATGTGAACGGCGTCCACCAGGTGAGCGACGGCGAGGTGCGGGCGCTCGCGGGGATCTTCTCGGGCCAGAACATCATCCGCGTCGACCTTGATGCCGCTGCTCGGAAGGCGCTGGCAAATCCCTGGGTTCGGGACGTCCGGATCGAACGGAACTGGCCCCGCCGGATCCGCATTACCATCACGGAACGGACCCCCCGGGCGGTGCTGCAGGCCGCGAACGGGAGGTTCCTGATCGACCGCGATGGCGTGGTCATTGTTCCGGCGGTCCCGGAGAACGCGGCCGGCCTTCCGACGATCGCTGTCCGGGACTACCGCGCGGCGGCGGGACGCGCGCTGCCCGGCGACGGTGTGGCGTCCGCCTTCGAGCTCCTGGACCAGCTCCGGGAGCGGGGTGGATGGGACCAGGCCGCGGTGACGATAAAGGCGGACTCACCGGAGACAGTCGCGATCCTGTATGCTGACCACGAATTCCGCATAGGCTCCGGCAATTACGGCGAAAAGCTCAGACGTCTGGGCGAGATCGTGGCGGACATGAACCAGCGACATCTCGACTATACCTGTGTCGAACTGCGGCCGGAGCGGCAGGCGGCCGTGATGATCAAGGGCCAGGGATCAGGGGTCCGAAGACAGGGACCGAAGAGACGCGCCTGACCCGTGACCGTGGAGGTGGCTGTGGCCAAACGACCGGACAATATCGTTGTAGGGCTCGACCTCGGGACGACCAAGGTCTGCGCCATTGTCGGCGAGGTGAAGGACGGCGGACAGGTCGACGTCATCGGCATCGGCCTGAGCCCCTCCCACGGCCTGAAGAAGGGCGTGGTGGTGAACATCGACAGCACCGTCGAGTCCGTCAAGAAGGCGGTGAAGGAGGCCGAGATGATGGCCGGCGTCGAGATCAACGCCGTCTATGTCGGCATTTCGGGGGACCACATCAAAGGGCTCAAGTCGCAGGGGGTCGCGGCGATCAAGAGCCGCGAAGTGGGCCATGCCGACGTGGCCCGGGCGATCGATACGGCGCGCTCCATCGACATACCGGGAACGCAGCAGATCCTGCACGTGCTGCCCCAGGAGTTCATCATCGACGACCAGGACGGGATCAAGGAGCCGCTCGGGATGTCGGGGACCCGGCTCGACGTACGGGTGCACATCATCACCGGCGCCGTCACGGCGATCAACAATATCATCAAGAGCTGCTCCCGCGCGGGACTCCACGTGCAGGACCTGGTGCTGCAGCCGCTGGCATCAAGCCGGGCGGTCCTGACGGCGGAGGAGCAGGAGATCGGCGTGGCCGTCGTGGACATCGGCGGCGGCACGACGGACATGGCGCTCTTCCGCGAAGGGAGCCTGTTCTATACCGGCGTGCTTCCCATCGGGGGGAACCATGTGACGAACGACATCACCATCGGTCTGCGCACGGCCACCTCGGAGGCGGAGAAGCTCAAGATCAAGCACGGCTGCGCCCTGGCGTCCCTCGTCAAGCACGAGGAGGCCATCGAGGTCCCGAGCGTCGGCGGCAGGCCGCCCCGGCTGCTGTCGCGCCAGATCCTCTGCGAGATCATCGAGCCTCGTGTCGCCGAGCTCTTCGAGATCGTGCAGCAACGGCTCAAGAGCACAGGGTCCGAAGACCTGATCGCCTCGGGCGTCGTGCTCACCGGCGGGACGGCGCTGATGGAAGGGATGCAGGACGCCGCGGAGAAGTACCTCGGCATGCCGGTCCGGCGCGGCACGCCGCGAAGCATCGGGGGGCTCACGGACGTTGTGAACAGCCCGATCTATGCCACGGGCGTGGGCCTGGTCCTGTTCGGCGCGGAGAACCAGCAGCCGTCTCCGGGGCGGTTCCGTCCCGGCGGCGTCTTGAACAAACTGTGGAAGACGATCAGCGACTACCTGTAAGAAAGGACGGTGCGCGATGAGCCAGGATGCCACACCCCCATCGGAAGACAGGACCGTGGACAACAACATGGAGTTCTCCTTCGAGGACATCATGAACCTGCATGCCGAGGAGCAAGCTAACGCCGAGACGGCGGAGAGGAGGGACCTCGTCATGTTCCAGCTCGACGGACCGGAAGAGGGCCGCGCAGAGGAAGGAAAGGGACGGGCGCCGGTGATGCTGCGGTTCGCCGACGATGAACGGCTGCCGGCCCGGATCAAGGTGATCGGGGTGGGCGGCGGCGGGTGCAATGCCGTGAGCACGATGGTCTCGGCGGATGTCCGGGGGGTCGAGTTCATCGCCACGAACACGGACCGCCAGGCGCTGGACAGGACGAACTCGCCCAACAAGCTTCAGATCGGCTCCAAGCTGACCCGCGGCCGAGGCGCCGGCGCAAACCCCGAGATCGGCCGGAACGCGGCCGTGGAGGACGCAGAGAAGATCAAGGCGGTGCTCGAGGGGACCGAGATGGTATTCATCACCGCCGGCATGGGAGGCGGAACGGGCACGGGCGCTGCACCGGTGATCGCCAGGCTCGCGCGCGAGATCGGCTCGCTCGCTGTCGGCGTGGTCACGAAGCCCTTCAGCTTCGAAGGGGTCCGGCGCATGCGCTATGCCGATGAGGGCCTCTCCGAGCTCCGGAAGAACGTAGACGCGCTCATCGTCATCCCCAACGACCGGCTGATCAACCTCTCGGAGAAAAACACGCGGGTCGGCGAGGCCTTCAAGCTCTCCGACGACGTGCTCATGCAGGCCGTGAAGGGCATTTCCGACGTGGTCCTCGTGCCCGGCCGGGTGAACGTGGACTTCGCCGACGTCAAGACCATCATGGCGAGCCGCGGCAGGGCGGTCATGGGCATGGGGATCGCCAAGGGGGCGGGGAGGGCGGTCGAGGCCGCGCACAAGGCGATCTCGAGCCCGCTCATCGAGGACGGCTCCATCAGGGGCGCTCGGGCCGTGCTGATCAACATCACCGGCGGGAGCGACATGGGGATAGCCGAGATCGACGAGGTCATGGGCGTCATCAAGGGCGAGGCCGACCCGGACGCGAACATCATCTTCGGCATGGTGGACAATGAGGACATGAGCGAGGAGATCAAGGTGACGGTCATCGCCACGGGCTTCGACGACGAAGGGGTTATCAAGCGGCCCAAGTCACCAACCAGCCTGAAGGAGTACATCCAGAAGGAGCAGCGGCCGGTGCAGGAGAAGCCTGCGGTGAAGCGGAAAGCCGAAACGGCGAACGGCACCTTCGATCTCTTCGGGAAGGAAGACCTGGACAAGCCGGCCTATCTGCGCAGAGCCGCCGACTAGAACGTAAGCGAATCTCCTCTCAGCGCATACGCGAAGGCTGTCGGCGTGACGGAACAACGCCGCTGTTCCCGGGAGCTTCCTTTCCCTTCGCGATTCCATGCGTTCGTTGCGGACGTTCCTTTTCTTTTCCCAATCACCAGCCAGAGCCAGAGCCGCGTCCACGGGGATATCGTGCGTCCGGGGTATTTTCCCTTCACCCGGCTCATGAAGTCGTAGCGCCGGCACTTCTGCCCGAGCGTATCGGCCCCTCTCAGCACTTCGGTCCAGGGCACAGCCCCAGCAGCGCCCTCACGAAGTCTCCATTACGTCAATCGGTGTCTTGTTACCGCGCTCGCCGGTCGATTGCGGTCAGAATGCCGCGCAGGATGCTGATGTCGCGTGGTTCGGGCCGCGCCCGGCCGAAGAGCTGTCGGAGCGAGAACATCATGCGGTCGCGCTCGCAGTAGCTGTCCCGGTCGAGGAAGCCGATCCGTTCGAGTGTGCCCTGGAGATGGCCGTAGAACCGCTCAAGATCCTCCGCATCGGCAAGGGGCCCTTGCGCAGCAAGGGCAGTGCCGAGCGCCGCGACGAAGAGCTCGTAGGCCACGACCATCACCGCGTGGGAAAGATTGAGAGACGGGAACGCATCGGCCGAGGGGATAGCTACAATCTCCTGGCAGAGTGCAAGGTCGCTCTTCTCCAGTCCGTCAACCTCGGGGCCGAAGACAACGGCGATCCTGTTCGATCCCAGGAGCGGCACGACCGCTTCAGCAAGCGCACGCGGGGTGCGTACGTTCTTCCGCTGCCGGGACCGTCGACGTGATGTTCCGATGACGAGCTGATGACCGGCCAGAGCCTCCTGCAGGGAGCGGCAGAGCAGGGCATTTGCAATGAGCGCTTCGGCGCCAGCAGCGAACTTTCCCATGTCACCGGCGGGGTCCCGCGGAGGCCTGACGAGGACCAGGCGGGACAGGCCCATGTTCATCATCGAGCGCGCAACAGCGCCGATATTCCCCGGTGTCTTCGTGCGGACGAGAACGATGCTGACGTTGTCGAGAGCGGATGCCGTTTGCATGACCAAGCCATTATAGGGGAACGGCCGGCCGGCCGCAAGTACCCGCGGCTCCGCCGCCCGGGGCGTCGCTAGATGACAAACGCGGCGCCATGCACCTGTCAAGCCAAAGCTAAAATGTCCGGTTCTTATCAACGCCACAATGTCCGGTTTTAGGTTATCGCTTGAAGTTCTGCCCTTGCTCTGATCATTGCCTTTGCTGGAGATTTCCACGGATGCGATTCAGACGGTTTGTTTATAACGAGACGCCTTGATCGCTCTGCCGATTCCTCGGGTTTGACCGGTCGGCTGACGATTTCCTTGTATCTCAACTGGTGACCGTTATGGGTTATGCACAGGCTGCCATCGGTCCGTTCTTCCACCGTCACCTTCTTCGCCCGTATGTTGCTCATGATCTGGTATACCTTCTTGTCGTGGGCGATCGTAAAGTCGTTCCGCAGCGCTCGTTCGCTCTTGATCGCGAGGATCGTATCAAGTGCGCGCCTGTTTGCGATCGGCCGGTGGAAGTCGGCCTGCTTTGCCGCTTCCCTGGCGTACCTGGCGTTGAACTCCGACAGGTAGCTTTCCAGGAATACGTTGCCCTCCACTATATTCGTTACCCCGGCCAATCGCATCTCTTTTACAACCCGGTCCTGAAAGGTCCCGAACACTCGCTCGATCCGGCCTTTGGCCTGGGGCGAGTACGCATGGATGACCGTTACGCCAAGCTCAGCCAAGCTCTTCTCGAAATGGCTCATCGGCTGAATGTCGTTGAGCTGTTCCTCAACGGTCTGTTTGGCCATGGACTTGTACGTTGAGTGACGGTCCAGATACACGCTCTGAGGCAGCCCATAGAGCCTGATATATCGTTTGAAACCGTCCATGGCCGGCAGCGTTCCCTCGTACTCGTAAAAGCGGGCATATACCGTGCCGGTGGCATCATCGACAAAGCCCATCAAAACACACCAGGGGCCGCGTCCTTCGAACCAGTCGTGATGAGACCCGTCCATCTGCACCATCTCACCCCGGTGGGTTTTCCGCTCTCGCCACTGTCGATGAGGGCGTTTCTTGCGGCTCTTGTAGGGAACGTGCTCTTCCTGAAACCATCCTCGAAGCGTTTCTACGCTGACCGTGATCTGATGGTGCGCCAGAAGCTTCTCACTGGCGTGGGTCGGACCGAATTCCCGATACCGTTCTCGGCAAAGCGCAATGACTTTCTCTCTTACCTTGTCTGCGATCCGGTTGTGTGCACGCCTCCCCCGGGATTTGTGGCAAATACCCGAGGAGCCAACCGATCGAACCCGTTGGGCGATTCTCCTTACTTGTCGGTCCGTTAATCCAAGCATTTTGGCTGCTTGACCTTGCGTTATCGTCTTATCCAGTGTCTGACGAATTACATGGAGAC
>JBAIYC010000192.1:0-3914 GCA_037916085.1 Nitrospirota bacterium
GTCGCGATCGGGATGAAGACGTTCGCCGAGAAGATGCCGTAGAACGTCGCAGTGACGGCATTGGACATGGCTGCGCCCATGCTGCTGGGATTGGTCAGGTTCCGCAGCATGTCGACGATGCCCATCAGCGTGCCGAGCAGCCCGAAGATCGGTGCAACCGTCGCCATGGTCCGGAACGAGCCGGACACCTTCTGCTGGTTGTGGCGCGTGTAGAAGATCTCGCGGCTCAGGTTGTCCTTGATCACGTCGTGCTCCAGCCCGTCCACGAGCATCTGCACGCCATGCAGCAGGAACTTGTCGGTGATCCTGGGCATCTCGGCCTGCAGGCTCTCGATGCCGTCGCGGCGGGCCTTCTCGGCAAACTGCGAGAGCTGGGCGATCATGGCCTCCATGTCCTCTTCGGAATGCTTGCTCGGGAAGAGGAGGACGCGCAGCGACGGGGCGATCTCCTTGATCACGGGCCAGGGGTAGGCGATAAGGGTCGCGCTGAACGTTCCGCCGAAGACAATGATCAGGGCGAGCGGATTGAAGAGCATGTGCAGGATGTTGCCGGTGTAGAGGACGTACAGGACCGTCAGCAGGATGCAGACGAGCCCGATTATGGTCATCTTATCCATTTTCCCCATGTTAGCTGTTCTCAACCTCCACAAGTCCTTCGGTGATCAGGCGTCGTACCAGGACCATGAGGTTCTGGCGTTCCCGTTTCAGTCGCGCTGCGGAAAGGGCGCGGCTGAGCTGCATCTCTTCCTTGAGACGCTCTGCGGCGCCGGCGCTCAGCGACGTGATGACCTTCTGCTGGATCTCGTCGGGCGTCGACTTCAGGACCTGGGCGAAGAGCGTGGCGTCGATGTTCCGGTACAGGACCTGGATGCCCTGCACCGGCAGCTCGCGGATGATCGTTTCGAGCGTCTTGATACGCTGCTTGAGGCGCGTCGCCGTCGCAGCGTCCTTGCTCTCCAGGTTCTTGACGATCGTGTCGCGCACGTCCTCGTTTGCCATGTCGAGGATCGTCAGGAGCTTGTTCTCTCCGCCCACGACGTAATTGAGCCGGGTCCTGACCAGTTCTTCAAGGGCCGGCACCTTGTCCGTGCCGATCTCCTCCTTACCGAGGAGCATCGCGACCTCGACCTGCCGCTCCCGGGGGAAACGCTCCAGGAGCCGGGTCGCGAGCGCCGGCTCGAGATAGTTCGCCACAATGGAGATGTCCTGAGACGAACGGTCCTTCAGGAGGAATGCGAGGCTCGGGATGTCCCGTTCGCGGACAAAGGAGAAGGGGAGTGAAGCGTCCTGGGCCGTCGCTGCCTTTTCCGGTCCTGCAGCAGCAATGCCGCCGACGATCTCACGCTCGTAGGTACGTTCGACCGTGCTGGTTGTGGCCCCTCCTGTACCGCGGATCGTGCTCCAGTCGACCTCCTTGAGCGCCGGGACGACCTTCTTGAGCGGATCCATGAAGAACATGCCGAGCGCGACGAGCGCGAACCCCCCGACGATCGTGAGGACCAGCCACAGGAGGTTCGGGAGCGCGAAGAGCGTCCGGAAGAACCCTTTGGACTCGAAATCGACCTTCTTCACAGTAATCTGATCCCCCCGGGTCTGGCTGTAGCCGATGACATTCTTTGCGATATCCTGGATGAGATCGACGATGGAGCCGGGAACGCTCTTGTCGATCCAGATGTTCAGCAGGATCTTGTTGACGCGGTACTTGCTGCTGCCCGCCCCGAAGAGCATCTCTGACTGGCCGGAGCCGAACTCCTTCTTTTCCGGGACACCGGGAAGCACCAGTGCGTTCGTCTTCCGTTTCTCCAGAAGTTTGTCGCTGTCGCCGCGGGCGGACGCGAGCTCGGCATTGACGAAGATGACGACGCGGTCCGTGCCGGTGATCTCCATGATGACCTGCTTGAGCTTCCGTTCCAGCTGATTCTCCAGCGATATCTTGAGCGCGTAATCATCGTTCACTTCTGCACGGACTGCCGAAGCAGCAGAAAAGAGAGCTGCGACGAGCAGCAACAGGAGGAGTGTGATGCGTGAGACGGGTCGAAGCATGGTTTGTTCCTCTGTCCTTCCCTACAATGGATGAGTTGGACCGCCAGCGCTATGTGCAACAAGTGCATAAAGTAACACGATTCAAGTCTTGTTGTAAAGGCCAAATTTCTCCGTACGCGCTGCCTGCAGTGTAAACGCTGGGAATGATGCTTGCGATGTGTAAGGTGCGGGCAAGTAGTTCTTTACAAAAAAAAACGCTTTGTGGTATTATGCCGTGCTTAAATTCCTGATGAATCCTCGGGAAGGGAACGAGATGCGGAAAACATTCTTGCTTCTCGTCGGCCTCGTCATCGTCATCCTCTGTGTGGCCGGCGCGGATGCGCAGCAGTCCAAGAAATCGCCCGCGAAAGACAAGAAAGCGGCCGACAAGGCAAAGTCGGCGCCTGCGAGCGACAGCGGGACGCAAGAAACGTCTTCGAAGGCGGAGCAGGCGCCCGCACAGACCAATGCACGGTTCACCGACAAGAAGGATGGCACGATCCTCGACAAGAACACCGGCCTGATCTGGCTGAAGGACGCGAATATCGGCAGGCTCCCGATGCCGCTCGAAGGAGCGAAGCAGTACATCCAGGAGATGAACAGCGGCAAGCGCCCGAACTTCGGGTACACGGATTGGCGTCTCCCCGCGGTGAACGAGATCGAGACGCTTGTCGACAGGTCAGGGTTCTATCCGGCACTTCCTGCCGCTCATCCCTTCAGCAATGTGCAGAATCAGTTCTACTGGTCCGCGTCCATGGGCAAGGACGTTCTCGACTACGTCTGGATCGTCGATCTTGCCTCCGGCGAGATGACGATGGACTATGTTTCCGCCTGCAGCTACAAGTTCTTCTGGCCGGTCCGGAGCAGCTGGATGCCGACGACTGCCAAGGCAAGTACGGTCATGACCGAGGGGCTGAACGAATACGGCCAGCTTGGCGACGGCTCGAACGGAGACCGCGATACGTTCCTGCCCGTGAGCGGGCTGGACAATGTCATTCAGGTCTCCGCAGGCCTGGAACACGTCGTCGCACTCAAGTCGGACGGGTCGGTGTGGGCCTGGGGAAGGAACAACCGGGGGCAGCTCGGCAACGGGTCCCAGGCGGACAGCCGCGTACCCGTCGCTGTCAAGGACATGCTGAGGATCACTGAAGTGGCAGCCGGGATGTTCCATACGCTGGCGCTGGCCGCGGACGGCTCGGTCTGGGCGTGGGGGCGCAATTCCTACGGTCAGCTCGGGAATGGCTCCAACGACGACAGCGCTGTGCCTGTAAAGGTCAGCGGGCTTTCGGGTGTCGTAAAGATCGCAGCCGGCATGTACCATTCGGTCGCTGTGCGGTCCGACGGAACGGTCTACACCTGGGGGCGGAACGTCTATGGCCAGCTGGGCGATGGAACTAGTAAGGACAGGAACAGCCCTGTGCGTGTTGAAGGTCTCTCCGGTGTCACCAATGTGACGGCGGGTCTGCATCATACCGTGGCGCTGCGGTCCGACAGGACCGTCTGGGCCTGGGGATGGAACTTCAACGGCATGCTGGGCGATGGAACGAAGACTGACCAGTTCAAACCTGTCAAGGTGGCCGGGCTGGCGGATATCATCGATCTGAAGGCTGGATTGCACCATACGGTCGCGCTTCGGTCCGACGGGACCGTCTGGGCATGGGGCGGGAACGAGTATAGTCAGCTCGGGAACAAGGCCGCTGACGGATCTACGGCAATCAAGATCGACGGCGTGGGCAACATCAAGAAGGTATCAGCAGGAATGTACCACTCCATCGCTGTGATGGCCGACGGTACGATATGGGTGTGGGGGAAGGATCTGCCTGACCGTGCAGTGAAACCCGCTCCGGTCAGGCTCTGGGACCTGGCCGGCATCAATGATGTGGCTGCAGGGC
>JBAIYC010000193.1:0-7863 GCA_037916085.1 Nitrospirota bacterium
CTGAAAGCGTTCCTTCTGGTCCACCGGATCGTTCAGCTCCGAGAACGCGTTGGCCAGTTCCCTGCCTACCACAAAGAGCTCGAATCGCTCCACGAACCTCGGGTCGTCGGCACGCCGCTTCGATAGCGGCGAGATATCGGTCGGATAGTCGGTGATGAAGGTCGGCTGGATCAGCTTCGGCTCCACCAGCGCCTCGAAGATCTCGTTCAGCAGTTTTCCAAGCGGCTCTCCGCCCTTCAGGTTGGCGCCCAGCTTCCGGGCATGCTCCCGCGCCCGCTCCTCGGACGTCAGGACCTCGTCAGGCACCCCCGCCTCGCGAAGAGCGTCCATGTAGCTCGTCCGCTTCCAGGGCGGTGAGAGGTCGACACGATGTCCTTCGTATTCGATCACCTTCGTCCCGAGGACCTCCTGAGCAACCGAGCCGATCATCTCCTCGGTCATATCGATGAGGACCCGATAATCGGCATAGGCCATGTAGAACTCCAGCATCGTGAACTCCGGATTATGACGCGTCGAGATACCCTCGTTCCGGAAGTTGCGGTTGATCTCGTAGACGCGTTCAAATCCACCGACCAGAAGTCGTTTGAGATAGAGCTCCGGCGCGATGCGAAGATAGAGGTCCATGTTGAGCGCGTTATGATGGGTCCGGAAGGGCCGGGCCGTGGCGCCTCCGGGGACGCTCTGCATCATGGGCGTCTCGACCTCGAGGAAACCGCGAGTGTTCAGGAAGTTCCGAATGGCTTGAATCACCCTCGTCCGGGCAAGGAAGACCTTCTTCACCTCCGGGTTGACGATCAGATCCACATACCGCTGCCGATAGCGGATCTCGACGTCGGTCAGACCATGCCATTTCTCCGGAAGGGGCCTCAGCGACTTCGCGAGAAGGGAAAAATCCTCCACGTCGAGGGTAAGTTCCCCGGTCTTGGTACGGAACAGGAAGCCCCGGACACCGATGAAATCACCGATATCAAGCTTCTTGAAGAGTGCGAATCGCTCCTCCCCCAGGGTGTTCTTCTGAAAATAGAGCTGGATGCGCCCGGACCCGTCTTGGATGTGGCTGAAGCATGCCTTGCCGAAGCTCCGCAGCGCCACCATGCGACCGGCAAGCCTAGCGGTCACCCGCTCCTTCTCCAGATCTTCCTTGGACGTTGCCGCGAAGCGGTCGAGAAGCTGCTGCGCCGACGCTGTCACGTCGAAACGGCCGGCGTACGGCACTGTCCCCGCCTCCCTGATCTCAGCGAGCTTCTTGAACCGCTGCTGAATCAGTTCATTATAATCTTCCATCCACCATCCTCTTTCCGTTGGAATCAGCGCTGATTATACCCTTCGGCATGCACCTGTCAAGCAGAAAGGGTCAGGAAGTAAGCAGCGCAAGAACCTCCAGATATTTCTTGCTCGTCATCTGCACCACTTCGTCGGGAAGCCGCGGCGCTGGTGGCCGCTGGTCCCAGGGAAGCGACAGAAGATAGTCCCGGACATACTGTTTATCGAAGCTCTTCTGCGATTCACCGACCCGGTAGCTGGCCCGCGGCCAGAAACGAGATGAATCGGGAGTGAGGACTTCGTCGATAAGCGTCACTTTGCCGTCATAGATGCCAAATTCGAGCTTCGTGTCGGCGATGATAATGCCCTTCGGCTCAGCCAGTTCACATGCCCTCCGGTAGATCGCCAGCGTGAGATCCCGCACCTGGTGAGCGATCTCGCTGCCGACCAAGTTCACCGCCGCTGTGAAGTCAATGTTCACATCATGTTCGCCAACTTCGGCCTTTGTCGACGGGGTAAAGATCGGTTCCGGGAGACGCGATGCCTCTGTGAGCCCCGACGGGAGCCTGATGCCGGATACGGCTCCGGTGCTCCGATATTCCTTGAGACCTGAACCCGTGAGATACCCCCGGACGATGCACTCCATGGGCAGCGGCTTTGCCTTCCGCACAACCATGCTCCTTCCTTCGAGCACGTCGCTATGACGGCGGCATTCCGGCGGATAGGTCGAGACAACGTCGGTGATCAGGTGATTCCCGACGATGTCCGAGGTCTTCGAGAACCAGTACTTCGATATGCTGGTCAGGACACGTCCCTTCTCGGGAATGGCGTTCGGGAGCACCACGTCGAACGCCGAGATGCGGTCGGTCGCAACAATCAGGAGGCTGTTGCCTAGATCGTAGATATCACGGACCTTTCCCCGTTTCGGCGGCTTCAAGCCATCCAGGTTCGTTTCAAGCACGATCGGCGTCTTCATCTCCGTCCTCCACCTCAGGTTTATCCGTGTACTTCAGTATCCGGATGCGTGCGATACGGTTCTTCCTGAGCCGCAGCACCGTAAACAGCAGGTTCTCATGCCGTATCTGGTCGCCTTCCGCAGGCAGTCGGCCAAACAGACCGAGCACGAATCCGCCAATGGTCTCAAATTCGTCCTCGGGAATAGCGATGCCCAACCGCTGGTTCAGCACGCCGATGTCTGTCTTTCCGTCGACAATATACCGGTTCGCGGCAACCTCATCAATTTCCCGCAGTTCCTTTTCCTGTTCATCCCGGATGTCGCCGACGATCTCCTCGATGAGGTCCTCCATGGTCACGAGGCCATCGATTCCACCATACTCGTCGCCGACAAGAGCCAGGTGAATACGGCGCTCCCGCATTTCCTTCAGGAGGACCATCACACTCTTGTTCGGCGGCACGACGTAGGGCTTTCGCAGGACGGCATCAAGCTGAAACGGCCGGCCCGTCACCCGCACCGCGAGGATGTCCTTCAGGTAAACCACCCCCATGATATTGTCGATCGTGCTGGTGTAAACGGGGAGTCGCGAAAAGCCCCTCTCGTTCATCGTGCGAAGAATGGTATCGAGATCGCTTCCCGATTCCACGGCTGCGATATCCGTCCGAGGAACCATGACCTCTCTTACGACCGTATCGGCAAACTTGAACACGCTGTGGATGAGGTCCTCTTCCGAGGATTCAAAGACACCGCTCTTTCGTCCCTCGCGGATCAGATACTTGACCTCATCCTCAGAAACAAGGGCAGCTTCCCGCTGTTCCCCGAACTTGAACAGCCCGAGGACTGCACGGTTCGACGCCTCGAGCATCACCAGAAAATAGCGGAACAGTCGGGACAATGCATCGATAGGAGCCGCCGTAAAGAATGCGATCTGTTCCGAATAGCGAATGGCGAGCGATTTCGGGACCAGCTCACCGACCACAAGGGTGATATAGGTAATGCCGGCGACAACGAGCCCCACCGCGATGGGCTCCGATGCCTTCTGAACAAAATCCACGGGGACAGCGAGCAGAATCGGCTTGAGCCGTTCAATGGCAATAATGCCGCCGAGGGCGGATGCAAGAGAACCCACCAGTGTCACGCCGATCTGCACCGTGGCAATGAACCGCTCCGGTTCTTCCTGGAGCATCTGCACGCGCCTTGCCGGACGGCTTCCTGATTTGACAAGATGCCGCACGCGGCTCTTGCGAAGCGATATCAGCGCGATCTCCGAAGCTGCAAAGAACCCGTTGATCAGGATGAGGAACAGAATGGAAAGGACGACGAAAAGGACCATAATACAGGATGCCGGTATCCGGTTGATGAAGCATCGAAAGGACCGGGCGCCACATCAAGCCTCGCAGAGGAGGTCAGAAACCGTACTCCTTCCATCGATCCTCGACCAATCGTCTGATCGAAGGCTCCATACGCACCTCGTCAGGCCAGGGACGCTTGAACCCCTCTCCCGGTCCCTTGCGCGTCGCATCGATCCCCATTTTGCCGCCAAAGCCGATGTGGGGACAGGCGTGGTCGAGAATATCGAGAGGCCCGTCGGTAATGATGA
Organism: Nitrospirota bacterium; assembly: GCA_037916085.1. Taxonomy (GTDB): domain Bacteria; phylum Nitrospirota; class UBA9217; order UBA9217; family UBA9217; genus JAKAHZ01. The sequence goes on from JBAIYC010000193.1 coordinate 3,819, forward strand.
CGTCTCTCTGGGGGTCCACGTGGTTCATCACCTTCCAGGTCACTTCGGAGTAGTCGTGGATATTGACGTCCTCGTCACAGACAATAACGAACTTCGAGAGCATCAGCATGCCCGTGCCCCAGATCGTATGGATCGCTTTCTTCCCGTGTCCAGGATACCGTTTCTGGATCTTCACGATCACGTTATTGTGGAAGACCCCTTCAACGGGCATGTCCATATCGAGGATATCGGGCGAGACCATCTGCAGCAGAGGCAGGAAGATCCGTTCCGTCGCCTTTCCCAGATAGGCATCCTCCTGGGGCGGGCGACCCACGAGCGTCGCAGGATAGATGGCGTCCTTCCGATGCGTGATGGCGGTCAGGTGAAACACGGGGTAATCGTCGGCCTCGGAATAGTATCCGGTATGGTCGCCGAAAGGACCTTCCCTCCGACTTTCGCCCGGTTCCACATAGCCTTCCAGGACGAACTCCGACTCCGCAGGGACGCGGACGTCCACGGTCCTGCACTGAACGACCTCCAAAGGCTTCTTTCTCAGGAATCCGGCGAAGACGAACTCCCCGATTGCCGGAGGCAGAGGGGCTGTTGACGCGTAAATGATCGAGGGATCGCCGCCGATGGCAACCGCAACGTCCATACGCTTGCCGGCCCCCTCGTAATGCTGATAGTGGCGCGCGCCATCCTTGTGCTTGTGCCAGTGCATGCCCGTTGTCCTGCCGTCATAGACCTGCATACGGTACATGCCGACATTCGTAATCCCAGTGATCGGATCGACGGTGCAAACCATGGGCAGCGTGATGAAACGGCCGCCGTCCGCCGGCCAGCACTGGAGAATGGGAATGCGCGAAAGGTCCACCTGATCGCCTGTGAGCACGACCTCCTGGCACGGGGCCTTCTTCACCGTCTTCGGGAAGAAATTCGACAGCTCGGCGAGCTTCGGGAGCATCTGTATCTTGTCCATGAGGCCCGCTCCCGGACCCGGGAACAGGCTCGCCGGATCGACGATGTCCCGGATACGCAAGCCGATCTCGTCCAGTTCCCGGACCTCAAGGGCAAGGGACATGCGCCTCAGAGAACCGAAAGCGTTGGTCACAACAGGGAAGGTGGACCCCTTTACGCGCTCGAAATAGAGGGCCTTGTTCGCAGCACCCATCCCCTTCGAGACGCGGTCCGTGATCTCCGCGATCTCAAGCACAGCGTCCACTTCCGTCTTGATGCGGATAAGTTCGCCCTGACGTTCCAGCAGGGAGATGAAATCTCTGATATTTTCGAACGGCATAGGGTTGGTATTCTAGCGGATTTACTGGGGATTTGCAATGAGAAACTCGGGGAGACCCGCGCCGCTACGACGTCGGCTCATACTTATGCAGCTTGTGACGAAATGAGCGAAATGAGAGTCCCAGGAGCCTGGCAGCCTCCGTCTTGTTGCCGCCCGACCTTTGGAGGGCCTTGTACAAAAGCGTTTTCTCAGCATCCCGCATCAGCCCTTCCAGGTCCAAGCCCTCCTCCGGGATATCGAGCGGCACGAGGTGCTGCGATGGAGCGAGGGACTTCATGGCGTCTGGGATGAGCTCTTCACCAATCATGGAGCCGGACACCATAATCGACAGACGTTCGACCGTGTTCTCCAGTTCGCGTACATTGCCCGGCCATCGATACCCCGTAAGTACCTTCATTGCTTCGGGCGCCAACGATTTTACCGTCTGTCCTGATGATTTCTTCTTCAGGAAATGGGCAACAAGAAGCGGGATATCCTCTTTTCGTTCACGCAGAGGAGGCAGGTTGATGGGAATCACGTTCAAACGGTAATAGAGGTCCTCCCGGAACGTGCTTCGAGCGACCTCGCTGGGAAGGTCCTTATTGCTTGCTGCGATGACACGGACGTCCACCTTGATATCGGCTGTACCACCTACTCGTTTGAATTCACGTTCCTGAAGTACCCGCAGGAGCTTCACTTGGAGAGCGGGGGTCGTGGCACTTATCTCATCGAGGAATATCGTACCTCCGTTCGCGACTTCGAATAGGCCCTGCTTGTTGGCCACGGCACCCGTGAACGAGCCTTTCATATATCCGAAGAGCTCGCTCTCCAGCAGCGTTTCCGGCATTGCTCCGCAGTTGATCGTTACAAAGGGCTTCTGTTTCCTCGAGCTGTTCAAGTGGATCGCGCGCGCTACCAGCTCCTTGCCGGTGCCGCTCTCTCCCGTGATGAGGACCGTGCTCGAGGTATCAGCGACCTGCCGGATGAGCGAAAAGACCCGCTCCATGGACTCGCTCTTTCCAACGAAGTTATCGAAGCCCGACAGTGTCTTGATCTCGCGCTTCAACAGAATGTTCTCATTCTGAAGCAGCCGCTTCTCCAGCGCCTTCTGAATGACCAGTTTGATCTCTTCGTTCTTGAACGGTTTGGTAATGTAGTCATAGGCGCCGAGCTTCATGGCCTCGACCGCAGTCTCGGTCGAACCGAAGGCCGTAATAACGACGACGACGGTCTCGGGCGACACTTCTTTCACCGTGCGAAGGAGCGCGATACCATCGATCTTCGGCATCCGGATATCGGTGATCACGAGGTCATAGATATCGTTTTGGAGTGCCTTGACGGCAGAGTCACCGTCCGCCGCGGCCGCGACCTCGTATCCTTCCTTCCGGAGCATGATCAAGAGCAATTGCCGCATGCTCTGTTCATCATCGACGACGAGGATCCTGTTCATAATGACCGAGCTCCTGTTCCCCTTTCTAAAGCAGTTGCGATGCGTGATTCGTGAGCCGGGAGGCGCACGATGAACGTCGACCCCTTCCCCGTCTCGCTCTTTACTTCGATCGTGCCCCGATGGTCCTCGACGATCCGGTACACGATGGCCAGCCCGAGGCCGGTCCCCTCTGCCTTGGTTGTATAAAAGGGGTCGAATATCTTGTCCATCACGTCGGGAGATATCCCGCTCCCCGTATCGGACACATGGATGAGGATGTACAACGCATCGTCGGCCTTCTCGTTCGAAGCACCGATACGGATCTCACCCTCTGACTCGATCGCCTGGCTTGCATTGATCAGCAGATTCCAAACTACTTGTCTGAGCCTCTGGGGGTCTCCCGTCACGGTAAGATCCTCGGCGACGTCCATGAGTATCCGGATCCCGGGGCGGGCATCCCGGCTATTCTGAAACAGCGCGATTGTTTCCTGCACGAGGGTAGAGAGGTGGACCGTCACCCCTTGCGCTGATTTTGGCCTCGCATACTCCAAAAACTCCGTGACAATCGTATTCAAACGGTCTGCTTCGCGCAAAACGATTTCCATAAGCTGCTTATATTCCCCCGTCAGGTTCAGCTCACCGCGGAGCATCTGGATGGAGCCGCTCAGCGAGGCCAGTGGGTTTCTAATCTCATGCGCGATCCCCGCTGCAAGGCTCCCGATGCTTGCGAGACGCTCCTGCCGTCTCATCTGCTCCTCCATCTTCCTCACACGGGTGATATCCTGGAATGTTACAATGACACCGCGCACAGTCTCGCTATCGTCCCTGAGAAGCGACGCCGTAAATCCGAGAACAAGTTCCGTTCCGTCCTTCCTTCTGATTCGACCTTCAAAGCGCACCGGACCGGCCTCAAGGTCCTTGGTATGGACAGAGAGCCCCTTGATGCCATCACCAAAGACGGATTTCCATCTCTCGCGGATCTCATCAAGACTATATCCCGTTATGTTCTCGGCGGCATGGTTCCAGGAGGTAATCTCCTCTCCCATCGTCAGTGTAGCAATACCGCTGCCCACGCTCCGAAGTATATCGTCCTGAAGAGCGCGCAGGTCCGCAAAATCGATGCTTTTTTCCCGAAGTTGCTGGCGGGTCGTTCTCAGGCGCTCCGCGAGATATCCGCTCAGGAACGCCACCACATAGAAGGACAGGATATTGACGAAAAGCAGGTAGAGCACCTGCCCCACAGAGAAGTTCTGGCTTCGCGCAAAGCCGAACATGTTGTAGAACTGCATATCGAGCATCGCTCCATAGAGGATGCTGGAGAGCGAAGCGGAAAAATACCCGCCTGGACGGTACAGGATGAT
>JBAIYC010000194.1:0-4622 GCA_037916085.1 Nitrospirota bacterium
ACACCTTGCTGAAGCGCACGTTCGCAAGCTCGCTGCCCTTCACGAAATGGCACTGGTAGTTCTCGCCGTACTTGCAGCCCAGGAGCAGCATGCCGTCCACGCCCTTCGAGAGCGCATCGGCGACCCATACCAGGTTCATGCCACCCAGGCAGCGCATCGGCACGAAGCGGACCGCCGGATCGATCTTCATCCGCTTGATGGCCGCCGTGTCGATCGCCGGGTAGGAGTCGTTCTCGCAGACCATGCAGATAATGCGGGTCTCGTCCTCGTCATCCGGGATGTCCACAGACTTGATCATGGAGCCCACGATGTCCACGCTGTAGTCCTTGAAGGACACGATGCGCTCGGGGCAGGCGCCCATGCAGGTTCCGCAGCGGCGGCAGCGGTTGATATTGTACTTGGGGATGCCCTTCTCGTCCTCGTCAATGGCGCCGAAGGGGCACTCTTCCGTGCAGCGCTTGCAGGCCGTGCACTTGATAAGCAGCGGATCCGGGTAGGTCTCGTCCCAGGCCCGTGGGTGGACCGCCACACCCCTGGCGACGTGGTCCATGGCCTGGATCGCCTTGAAGGCCGCGCCCTGCGCGTCCTCGACCGCCTCTGCCATGTTCATCGGCTGGTGCACACCGCCCGCAGCATAGATGCCTGTGCGCCGCGTCTCGTACTGGAAGCAGATGAAGTTGGAATCCGCGAAACCGACCGCGCCTTCGAGCGACGGGATCTCCGGACCCTGGCGGTAGGACAGGTTCAGGATGTTCTCCGGTTTCGGCGTCTGCTCCAGGTAGTTCTTCTTGGCCTCGTCGCCGCCGCCGGCCGCCTTGGTCAGGCCGTCGAGGTATTCCTGCGGCTGACGCGTGGTGGGGATCATGCCGGTCGCCAGCACAACGAGGTCAGCCTCGACCTTCACCTTCTCGCCGGTCTTGGTTCCGAACAGCGTGTTCTCCATCTCGACGTAAAGGTTGCCGTTCGGGGCGGCGCTCACGCCGGTCACATCCGCCTTCGAGAGCATCACTCCCGGGTCGTTCTGGGCTTCCTTGTAGTAGAGCTCGGTGCGGCCCGGCGTCCGGATGTCCTTGTAGAACACCATGGCCACGGCGTCCTTGTTCTGACGCACATACTTGGCCTGCTTGAGCGACGTGGCGCAGCACATGCCCGAGCAGTAGGGCAGGTGGTTCGGATCGCGCTGGCCGGCGCACTGGATGAAGGCGACCTTCGTCGCTTCCTTGCCGTCCGAGGGACGGATGAGCTTGCCGCCATTCTTTTTCGCGATCTCTTCGAGCTCGAGATTCGTCACCACGTTCTTGTTCACGCCGTAGCCGAGGTGGCCGAGCTTGGCAGCGTCATAAGGCTTCCAGCCGGTCGCCATGACAATTGCGCCGATCTTGAGCGTCTCGCCATTGGACAGCGTAACATTGTACAGGCCCGGCTGGCCCTCGGTCTTGGACACGGTCGTGGACTTGTACACCTTGATATTGGCGTTGGACTCCACGTCCTTCACCGTCTTTTCGATCTCGGTGTCGACAATGAGCGGCTCCTGGTACACGGCCGCGGTAGGGATCTTCTTGTAGAGCCTGTTCGCGAAGCCGCCGAGCTGGGCGTCCTTCTCCACGAGTACAACCTTCTGTCCGGCGTTCGCCGCTGCCAGTGCCGCGTTCATGCCGGCGATGCCGCCGCCGATCACCAGGATCGTGCTGTTTAAATCCGCAAGAATGTTCGGCTGCGGCAGGTCGCCCTTCTGGACCTTCACGATGCTCATGTTGACATAGTCCTCAGCCGCCGCCTTTGCGCCGTCGGACATGGGCTCGAGCGTCCAGGCAACGAACTCACGGATATTGGCACGCTCGACGAGTGCACCGGGAAAGTCGAACTCGGCGAACTTTACGCGAGGCGAGCAAGCCGCGATGACGAGGGTGTTCACCCCTTCCGATGTCATGTCGCCCTTTATCATCTGGAGCCCCTCGGGGCTGCAGAGCGCATCATGGCTCTTGCACACTGGAACCTTCTTCATGGAATTGGCGAGCTTGTCGACATCAACTGCATCCTTGATGCCGCATCCTTTGCAGATATACAGGCCGATCTTCTTCTCCATTCCCTAGTTCCTCCTCAAGCTCTGGATGCTCTTCATTACCGCGCTGGTGGCATCCTGCGCCGTCCGTGCCACATCCACCGGGGCCTTGACCGTGCCCGCCGCGTACACACCCTTGGGGAGGGCCGCCTGATCCACGAACCCGTCCCAAGTGGTCTTGATGCCCGCGCCGGAGAGCGACTTCGCCGTGGGCTCCATGCCCGTGGCCAGTACGACCATGTCGAAGGTCTCCGTCACTTTGCCGCCGCCGTGGATGTCCTCGGCGGTGACCTTCACATCGCCGTTCTCGCCCTGTTCGATCTTCGCGACCTTGCCCTTCAGGAACGACACGCTGGCGTCCTGCTGCAGCTTGGCGTAGAACCGGTTCTCATAGAGACCGGGGGTGCGGATATCGATGTAGAAGACCTTCACCTTCGAATCGGTGTACTGCTCCCGCACATATGTCGCCTGCTTGAGCGAGGCCAGGCAGCAGATGTAGGAACAGAAGGGAAGATGGTTCTCGTCGCGGGAGCCCGCACACTGCACGAAGGCGATGTTCTTCACTTCCTTGCCGTCGGAGGGCCGGAGGATCTTGCCAGCCGTGGGTCCGTTCGGCGCGGCGAGACGCTCCATCATCATGTTGGTGACCACGTTCTGGACCTTGCCGAAGCCGAGATTGTCCATTTTCGTCGCGTCATAGGGATTCCAGCCAGTGGCGGTCACTACGGCGCCCACCTTTACGGTGATAATCTCGGCCTTCATATCGAGGTGGATCGCGTCGTACTTGCAGGCAGCAGCGCACTTGCCGCAGGACGCGCCTTTGCAGGCCTTGCCGTCGATGACATACTGGAGCGGGAACGCTTGGCTGTGCGGAAGGTAGGCAGCTTTCGTCTTTGACATGCCGAAATCGAAATCGTTTGACCGCTCGACATCGCAGGCCTCGGCGCACTTGTTGCAGGCTACGCACTTGCCGTTAACGAAACGCGGCGTGGTCTTGATGGTGACCTCGAAGTTCCCCTCGGAGCCGGAAATCTTTTCGACCTGCGCCATCGTATAGATTGTCACGTTCCCGTTGTTCTTGATCCGCTTGTACTGGATCTCAAGTCCGCAGTTCGGGGGGCACATCTTCCAGAAGTATTTGTTCAGCTGGGTCACCCGCCCGCCGAGATAGGGGTTCTTCTCAACGAGGATCACCTCGGCGCCCGTTTCGGCCGCCTCCACTGCCGCCGTGAGGCCGCTGAAGCCTCCGCCGACAACCAACACCTTGTTTTCCGCCATGGTATCGTCTTCCTCCTTACAGGCAGTGAACCGGAATCAACATCCGCGAATGCAAAGTGCAAAGCGCAAAAAAAATCGAGCGGGGGCTCGTTTGTATGAGTTTTGCGTTTTGCAATTTACATTTTGGAAAAGAGCTCCGGGGAGGGAAGCCCTCCCCGGAGAGGTGTAGGTTCTTAGTGCTTTACCGGAGCCGCGTCCTCGACCAGCTGAACGTACGGCACCTTCTTCACTTCCCAGGTGTCCTTGGCCAGGTCGTACTTCGAGTTCACGAAGCACTTCCAGTTGGCGTCGTCCACCTTGTCGAAGTCGCCGCGATAGTAGTAGCCGGGGTACCGGGATTCTTCGCGGAACAGGATGTGCCGCGCATGAGCCTCGACGGAGAGGATGCGATGATAGTTCTCCCAGCAGCGCATCAGCTCGTGCAGGTCCTTGGCAGCCATCTTCGAGGTGTCCTCCTTCAGCATCTGGAGGAGCCGGAGGCCTTCCTCGAGCATGGTCTTGGAGGTCATGTACCAGGTCGAGATGCCGCCAAAGTACTCGTCGGCAATCTTCTGCAGGCGGGTCTGGAGCATCTTCGGCTTGATGTAGTTCGGGTTGATCTCCGGAGCCGTGGTGTGGTTCTTGTACTTCTCGTACACCTCGAAGGGCAGGTAGAGCTCGGCGGCCAGATGGTCCGCGGTCTCATTGATCGTCGGGGTGTAGTTCGGGTTGTCGAGCATGAAGGCGAGAGCGGCCTTCGCGGCGATACGGCCTTCAGCGTGCGAGCCCGAGGAGAACTTGTGGCCCGAAGCGCCGCAGATGTCGCCGCACATAAAGAGGCCCTTCACCGTCGACTGGCGGTTGTAGTTGCCCGCCGGCCACTTCTTGTTCCACTCTTCCGGAGCGCCGAGGTCATCGGGACCGCAGCACCAGAAGCCCGCACAGCCCGCGTGCGAACCGAGGAGATAGGGCTCGGTCGGCATGATCTCGGACGGGACCTTGTCCGGCTCGACGTTCTTGGCGGCCCAGAGGCCGGCCTGGCCGATGGCCATGTCGAGGAAGTCTTCCCACGCTTCGGCAACCAGGTGCTTCACCTTCTTGGCGCCTTCCTTCTCGCCGAGCTTCTCGATGAAGGTCTTGTTGATGGCCTCCATGGCCTTGTGCGTGTTCATGAGAATCGGGCCTTTGCCGAGCTTCATGTCGCGCATCATCAGGTGGTTGCGGATGGCGGTGCCGAGGTTGTCGACATACTTGCCGTACTTCGCCTTGGCCTCAGCCAGAGCTTCCGGATTGGCGCAATAGT
>JBAIYC010000195.1:0-2322 GCA_037916085.1 Nitrospirota bacterium
TCCGGGCCGCCGGCCCGGATCAGTAACAGTATCAGGTACATTCCGCCGGCTGGGAAACTCCGGCGTAGCGGCAAGCACGGCGCAGGGGGGATTCGGGGAAGAGCGCGAAGAGGCCCTTGATCGTGAAGTGTTCCGCGCCTGACCCCTTGTTCAGGTGCTTGATGATGATCTTCGGCATGGGCGCGCCCTTGAACCGCAAATAGTACTCCCGAATGAAGCGGATCACCTTCCAGTGGTCCTCGCCGAGCGCGATAGCGTCAACGGAAGCCATGTGCGCCGCCAGCTCTTCGGACCAGTCCGCATCGTTGATCAGGTAGCCGTCCTCGTCCAGCAGGATGATCTTCCCCTGGAACTCGAGTTTGCGGTACTCCGATTGAGCAATCGTCGTTTCGAGGATCTGCATGGTTGTCACCCAAACACATGTTCCGCTGTCATTGCGAGCGACCGCAGGAAGCGCGGCAATCTCGTCGTTCGCTTCGGGATTGCTTCCCCCGCTTCAATCGTGCAGGGGCAGGCTTGCCGCTCTTCGCATTGGATGAACTGCCACATTCATTCTAGCAGAATTTCCCCGCGGCGGCGCTATCCCCGCAGCGCTTCCAGTTCCTCCCATCGCGCATAGGCGGCGGAAAGTTCCCGGTCCAGTTCTTCCAGCCGTGCCTTGACCGCCGATACCCTGTCCCCGCTCTCGCGGTAGAATTTCGGGTCGGCCATGTCCGCATGCAGCTTCTGCTGCTCCGCCTCCAGCGCTTCAATGCTTCCTGGCAGCTGCTCCAGTTCCTTCTGTTCCTTGAATGAGAGCTTCCTCGGCTTCTCCTTCTGCATCCGGGGTCTTTCCTGCTTCGCTGCAGATCTCTGCTGTTCAACGGGTTCGACCTGTTTGCGCTGCCGCAGCCAGTCGTCATAGCCGCCCACGTACTCGTTCACGTTCCCGCCGCCTTCGAAGACCAGCGTGCTCGTGACAACATTGTTCAGGAACGCCCGGTCGTGGCTCACGAGGAGCAGCGTGCCGGCGTAACCGAGCAGAAGTTCTTCGAGCAGCTCCAGGGTCTCCAGGTCCAGGTCGTTCGTGGGCTCGTCCAGAACGAGAACGTTCGAAGGCTTCGCGAAGAGCCGGGCAAGCAGGAGCCGATTCCGCTCGCCGCCGGAGAGGACCTTCACCGGGCTGCGGCTCCGCTCCGGGGAGAAGAGGAAGTCTTGGAGGTAGCCGATAATGTGCCGGTTCGCGCCGTTCACTGTGACGTAGTCGCTGCCGTTCGCCACGTTGTCCATCACCGTCCGCTCGTCGTCCAGCTGAGCGCGAAGCTGGTCCAGATAGACCACCTCCAGGTTCGTGCCGCGCTTCACCTCGCCCTGGTGCGGCACGAGATCCCCCAAGAGCAGTCTGAGCAGCGTGGTCTTGCCCGAGCCGTTCGGCCCGATGATGCCGACCCGGTCGCCGCGGATGATGGTCGTGGAAAGACCAGCGACGACCGGCTCGCCCCCGTACCCGAAACCGACGTTCCTCGCCTCGAGCACAAGTTTTCCGGTGCGCTCCGCCTCCTGGATCTGCATCCTGGCGGCACCGGTCCGCTCGCGCCTCTCCGCGCGCTCCTTGCGGAGCTCCATGAGCGCACGCACGCGGCCTTCGTTCCTCGTCCTGCGCGCCTTGATCCCCTGGCGTATCCAGACCTCCTCGACCGCAAGTTTCTTGTCGAACCGGGCATTCTCCGCCGCCTCGGCATCAAGGGCCGCCTGTTTGCGTTCGAGATAGGTATCATAGTTCCCGGGCCAGCTCGCGAGGCTCCCGCGGTCCAGGTCAACGATGCGCGTGGCCAGCCTCCGGATAAGCGCCCGGTCGTGGGTCACGAAGAGGACCGTACCCCGGAACGAGAGCAGGAACTCTTCGAGCCAAGCCACGGCTTCGATGTCAAGGTGGTTCGTCGGCTCATCGAGCAGCAGGAGGTCCGGCTTTCCCGCGAGGGCCTTCGCCAGGAGCACCCTGCGCTTGAGCCCCCCCGACAATCCCGAGAACTCGGCGTCCGTCGGAAGCTGCAGGCGGGACAGGACCGTGCCGACTTCTTGGTGCAGCTCCCATCCGCCCGCGGACTCCAGACGATGCTGGATCTCTTCCAGCTCGGTCATGAGCCTCTCGCTGTGCTCCCTGCCGAGCTTCGCACTGACACGATGGTATTCGGCAAGCAGCCCGCCTGCCGTGCCGAGGCCGCCGGCGACGACGTCGAAGACCGTTCCGACGACGTCCCGGGGAACCTCCTGGGTCAGATGGGTGACGCGGACACCCTGCTGGAACACCACCGTGCCTCCGTCCGGCCGCACCTCGCCGGC
>JBAIYC010000196.1:0-5247 GCA_037916085.1 Nitrospirota bacterium
GGCGGTCGAGCCGGAAGCCGAAGAGGTGGAAGAACTTGAGGTCCCGGGCGAGGGTGGCGGGATTGCAGGAGACGTAGACGATCTTCCGGGGAACGAAGGCCAGGATGCGCTCAAGGGTCTTGAGCGAGGCGCCGGCGCGGGGCGGGTCGAGCACGATCACCTCCGAGCGTAGCTTGCCCTCCTTGAGGGGTTTGAGCCCCTTTTCCAGATCGTCGGCGATGAACTGGGCGTTCGTGATGCCGTTTCGAGCCGCGTTCCTCTTTGCGTCATCGATGGCCGAATACCCCGATTCGATGCCGATCACCCGAGCCGCGTGGCGCGCGAGCGGCAGGGCGAAATTCCCGATGCCGCAGTAGAGGTCCAGCACGGTCTCCCCGCCTCTCAAACCCGCAAGGTCCAGCACGGTCCGCACCATGTTCCGGTTCTGGTCCCAGTTCACTTGAAAGAAGTTCCCCTCCGTGGCATGGAGCGTCAGACCCTCCACATCGAACGAAAGCGAGTTCTTCCCGAGGGAGAATGCTTTCTTTTTCCCTGCGAAACCGGTGATGCCGATGATCTCGGGAATGATCGTTGTGATCGCCGAGAAGAACTCCTGCTGCGGCTTCAGGGTATCTCCTGTGCCGATCAGGAGGACATGGACCTTTCCGTCCGGGCTCGCGTTCACATGCATCTCCGTGAGGGGCGGGAGCAAGTGGACGAGCTTCCGCGTTTCGGTCAGTGTCCGATTGATCAGGGGATGGAGCAGGAATGCGTCCTCGACCTCGACGAGGTCATAGGACCCCTGACGGAAGAACCCGAACCGCTGGACCCCGTCTTTCCTGCGAACATTGAACTGGGTCCTGAGGCGGTAATGGTCCTGTCTGGGCGAGGCCAGGATGGGCAGAGGCCGCTTCGGCTGCATGCCGCCCATGCGAAGAAGGGTCTCCTGCAGGATCTCGGTCTTCAGCCGGAGCTGGGCGGGATAGGAGATGAAAGGCCAGGTGGCTCCCGTGCACTGATTCGGGCCGCCGCAGGGAGGAACGACGCGGTCGGGCGAGGGCTCGAGGACATCGACGGCCTCGGCCGTGAACACGCCCTTGCGTTTGCCCGTGATCCTTGCCACGACCCGTTCGCCGGGAAGGACCCCGCGGACGAAGACGGGCCGACCGTCGTCACGGTGGGCCAGCCCTTCGCCGCCGTAGACCAGCTTCTCGATGCGGACGCTGATCTCTTCTTTCATCCGAGGATCTTCTTGATGGTGTCGCGGAGTGCCGAGGTGTCTGCGGATTTCACGACGTAGGCGTCTGAGGCCCAGGACCCAAAGTCGCTCTTGTACTCCTCGTAGGCCGACGAGATGATCACCGGGAGGTTGCTGTTCTTTTCCTTCATCTTGCGGAGGGTCTCGATGCCGTCCATCCCCTTCATGCGCATATCGAGCGTCACGAGGTCGAACTGGCTCTTTTCCATGGCCGCGAGCGCCGACGCTCCGTCGCGGGCCGTCGTGACCTCGTAGCCCATGTCCTCCAGTTCCTCCTTGTAGAGCATGCAGATGTTCTCTTCATCGTCAACGACCAGGATCCTTTTCATCGTCTCGGTGCCTCCGCGGCATAAGGATAGGTTAAGTATAGCATACTGCTGAACGGCCGATGGGTCAGGCGCTGCTCTGCGTCGCGGGAAGCCTGATCGAAAAGAGCGCGCCGCCCGCTTCCTTGTTACGAAACGTAATGCTTCCCCGGTGCGCTTTCACGAGCCTGTGGGTGATCGGCAGGCCCAGTCCCGTGCCGCGGACCTTCGTTGTGTAGTAGGGATTGAAAAGATTGTTCCTGGCCTCGGGCGAAACGCCCGGCCCCGTGTCGCCGACCTCGATGATAATATCGCGGCCGTCAGGCGCGAGAAAGGTGCTGACGGTCAGGACGCCTCCGTTCTCCATGGCCTCCATGGCGTTCGTGACGAGGTTGACGATGCACTGCTTGATCTGCGCGGCGTCGAAGTGGATGACCGGCAGGGATGACGCAAGGCGGCGGTCGAGCCGGATGCCGCGCTGATCGAGCTCGTCCTCGTAGACTGCCAGAACCTCCTCCAGGACCGGGGCGATCTCTCCGGGGGCCAGCTGAGGCCCCGCGTTCTTGACGTAGTCGAGGCTGTCGTGGATGATGCTCTCCAGGCGATGGACCTCTCCAAGGATGATCTCGATGTACCTGCGGCTGTCGGGGTCCGAGAGCTTCTGGTCGAGCCGCCGGGCGAAGCCGCCGATGGAGACGAGGGGATTCCTGATCTCGTGCGTGATCTCCGCCAGCATGGTCCCGAGGGCCGCCATCTTTTCCGACTGGGCGACCTGCTCGTGCATGGACCGGATCTCCCGGTTGAGGGCATCCATGCTCGAATGGGCCATGGCGTTGTCGATGGCGAGAGCGGCCTGGTGGGCGAACATCGTGAGAAACCGGATATCCTGGTCCGTGATGGCCCGTTTCGTGAAGAGATTGTCCACGAGGATGACGCCGACGACGCGGTTCTTGGCGACGAGCGGCACCGTCGCGAAGCTTTCGGTCCTGAGGAGCTGCAGGAGCTCCTTCGGCACGAGCGGGTCTGCGGACGCCTTGGAGACGTTGAAGGCCCGCTTTTCGAGCACGGTGCGGGCCAGTACGCCGGCGTCCGGTTCGAGGTGTATACGGATGCTCCGGGCGATGGCATTGATCTCGGTGTCCCGGGGCTCGAAAAGCTCGCCTGTCTGGATCCATTCCATAAGGCTTTTATGTCTCCGGGCGACCTCGGTCCAGGCGCTGTTCGCCTCTTCCCAGTTCGTAGGGCCCACGCCCATCATCCCCTGGAGGACGCGGGAGCGCTCGTTCACGAGCAGCAGAATGGCGCGGTTGAAGCCCAGTCCGGTGCCGCCCATGGTCGCGGCCGTCAGGATGATCCTGAGCAGACGGTCCGGGTTCAGCGTGGCGCTCATGGCTGTGCCCACGTCGTAGAGGATGGAGAGCTCCTGCGCGCGGTTCCGGGCTTCGCCGCTCATGCGCTCCATCCGGTCGAACAGAACGGCGTTCTCCAGCACTGCTGCCCCGGTGCCCGCCACCGTCGTGAGGAAGCGGAGGTCTCCATCGCTGAAGGGGCCGTCCTCCCGGCCGTAAAGCGTGATCACGCCGATGACCTGGTCACGGCTGATGAGGGGAGCGGCGATGAGCGCCGTCGCAGGTACGCCGGACGCGCCGGAGAACCGGGGATCGCGGGATGCGTCGTTGCTTAAGAGGGGAGCGCGGTCGCGGATGATGCGATCGCTGATGACCGTGCCGGCCTGTTCGTCCATTGCTCTGACCGCATCGGCGACGAACCTGCCTTGCGGGGACGGAACGGTGAACAACCGGATCGACCCGCCCCGGGCCCGGAGGGCCCGTGTCGCGTTCCCCGCGAGGAGGGCAAGGATCCTGCCGATCTCAAGCGTGGAGCCGATGGCTGTCGAGAGCTCGTGTATGGTCGTGAGCTCCGTGATGCGGGCCTGCATGTCCTGAAACAGCTGGGTGCTCCGGATGACGCCGCTGATCTGGTTCGCGGCCGTCGTGACCAGAGTGACGTCGGCGGTCGAGGCGTTCCAGGTCTCGGAGGCAAGGACGAAGAGCACACCGAGGCAGCGGTCCTCGTCCATGATCGGCGCCGCGACGAGGGACTTGAAGCGCCCGATGCCCGATTCGGGCACGTATTGGAACCGGGGATCGGCGTAAGGATCTGCCAGGGCGAGGGGGACCTTCTGCTGGGCAACCCATCCCGCGATGCCGGTGCCCAGGGGGAAGGAAAGCCGGCCGACCGATTCCTGATTGAGCCCCAGGGCCGCTGCAAGGGTCACGTTCTCACCCGAGGGATCAAGGAGAAAGACGGAGGTGCCCTCGCGACCCATCCCGTGCATGATGATGTCGCAGATCCTGCGCAGTTTGTCCAGGAGGTCGGCGGACGACGTGGCAACCCGACCGATCTGGCTCAGGATGCGGAGCTCTTTCTGGGCAACAGGTTCCATAGTTGATACCGAACAGGGACAACGGACGACAGACAACAGACACAGGCATTGCGCTTCTGTTCTCTGTCATCGGTGTTTCGTCTGTTCTTTCAGCACTTTCCCGTACACCTTCACATATTCCTTGGCAGAATGACGCCAGGAGAAGTCGACCTTCATACCCGCGCGCATGAGCCGTTTCCATGCGCGCTGATCAGCAAAGACCGACACCGCACGCCGGACGCAGCCCGTCAGCGCTTCCGCCGTGTACTTGCTGAAGAGGAAGCCGGTCCCTTCGCCGGTCTTCGGATCGTGGTCAACGACCGTGTCTGCGAGGCCGCCGGTCCTGCGCACTACCGGGACCGTGCCATAGCGGAGAGCATGCATCTGGCCCAGGCCGCAGGGCTCGTAGCGAGACGGCATGAGAAACATGTCGGCGCCCGCATAGATCCTCCTCGCCATGGTGTCATCGTAGGTGAGCAGGACGCGCATCTGCGTGCCGTGCAGGCGGGCGGCGTCGCGGAGTAGCCGGTGGTAGCGCTCGTCGCCCGTGCCGAGGACCACGAGGCGTGCTCCCGTCGCCATGACCGCCGGAAGAGAGTCCATGAGGATGTCGAGGCCCTTCTGGTCCGAGAGCCGGGTCACCATGCCGATCACGGGGTCGGCGGTCGCCGGCAGGTTGAGCTCCGCCAGGAGCGCTTTCCGGCAGGCCCCTTTCCCCGCAAGCTTCGCCGCGCTGAAATTCCGCGCGATGACGGGGTCCGTGGCGGGGTTCCACTCGTCGTCATCGATGCCGTTCACGATGCCGACGAGGTCGGCGGCCCGGCTGCGCAGCACGCCGTCGAGGCCGTGGCCGTACTCCGGCGTCTGGATCTCCTTCGCGTAGGTCGCGCTCACGGTCGTCACGGCGTCGGCGTAAACGATGCCGGCCTTGAGGAGGTTCATATTGCCCCAGAACTCGATGCCCCCGGGCGTGAAGACCTCCCATCCGAGCCCGGTCATCGGAAGGTCCCAGTGCCAGAAGATCCCCTGGTAGCCGAGGTTGTGGATGGTGAAGACCGAGCGCGTCCGAGCGAGCTGCGGGACGGCGCGGTAAAGCGTCCGCAGATAGAGCGGGACGAGGCCGGTCTGCCAGTCGTTACAGTGGATGATGTCAGGCGCGAGATCCAGCGTCCGGCAGAGCTCGGGCACGGCGCGGGAGAAGAAGATGAACCGCTCGGCATTGTCCGGGTGGTCGCCCCGGAGCGTCCGGTAGAGCTCGGGCCGGTCGTAGTAGATGTCCT
>JBAIYC010000197.1:0-2508 GCA_037916085.1 Nitrospirota bacterium
TGATGGAGCTCAAAGGGACCGGCATGGGCGGCATGGTGTTCGGGGACATTTATCTCGTACCGCACAAGGAGTGGGTCGACAGGACCTGCGCCCAGCTGGAGATATCCGCCGAGGAGCCGCTCTGGGGAATGAACACCGAGCGGATCATGCAAGACTTCTTCGCCTGCGGCTTCGAAACGATCGTTGCGAGCGGCGACAGGAAGCTGATCGGGAAGGAATGGATCGGGAGAAAGATGGACGCCGCCTTCATCGAGTACTTGAAGTCCCGGAACCTTGATGTCTGCGGCGAGAGCGGCGAGTTCCACACCTTCGTGACGGCAGGACCGATCTTCACCGGACGGATCGATATCACGAAGTCCGATGTCACGTCGCGGGACGGATTCTGGTTCCTGGATGTGAAGGATTTCCGGGTCGTCCATTGACGCGCCTCGACCGCTTTCGGTCCGAAAGAAGCGCAAAGAAGAACGAGGCCGGCATCAACACTGATGAACGCGCTGTTATTCGCGGCACAGGAAGGTTGTGATTCGGAATGGCAAAATCGCTCATGATACAGGGCACTGGCTCCGGCGTCGGGAAGAGCATCATCGTCGCCGGGCTCTGCAGGATCTTCCGCGACCAGGGCGTGAACATTGCGCCTTTCAAGGCACAGAACATGGCCTTGAACTCCTTCATCACGAAGGAGGGCGGCGAGATCGGGCGCGCCCAGGCGCACCAGGCCGAGGCGGCGCGCATCGAGCCCTCGGTGGACATGAACCCTGTGCTTCTCAAGGCAACCGGAGAGGCCGGCTGCCAGGTGATCCTGGACGGAAAGGTCCACGGGAACATGCGGGCCGACGAGTACTATGCGTTCAAGGAGCACGCCTGGCGTGCCGTCACTGCCGCCTACGAACGTTTGTCCCGAAAGCACGACCTCATCATCATCGAAGGCGCCGGGAGCCCGGCAGAGATCAATCTTGCCGATGATGAAGTGGTGAACATGAGCGTTGCCCGGCATGCACAGGCGCCGGTGATCCTGGTGGGAGACATCGACAAGGGAGGGGTGTTCGCGGCGCTTTACGGGACCATCGGGCTCCTTGGCGGGGATGCGGACTACATCAAGGCATTCGTCATCAACAAGTTCCGCGGGGACCTCGAGATCCTTCGCCCCGGCCTCAGGATGATCGAAGAGCGGACGAAGAGGCCGGTCCTCGGCGTCATTCCGTATCGGGGTGATCTCGGTCTGCATGAAGAGGACGGGATCCCGCTGGAGCGGCTGTGGTGGTCCGAAAAGGGGAGAACTGCGGGAGCGAAGGTGAAGATCGTGGTCGTGCGGCTCCGCTACATATCGAACTTCACCGATTTCGATCCGTTCCTTTACGAGTCCGACGTCGAGCTGGTCTATTCCCTGCGCGATGCCGATATCGAGCATGCCGACATGGTCATCATTCCTGGCTCGAAGAACACTGTGCAGGACCTTCTGTTCCTGCGGGAGTCGGGAATCGAGGCAAGCATCAGACGGGCAGCGCAAAAGGGCATTCCGGTCGCCGGTATCTGCGGCGGCTATCAGATGCTGGGGAGAAGTATCGGGGACCCGCATGGCATCGAGAGCGGCCATCACGAGGTTGTCGGGGTCGGCCTGCTCGATGTCGATACCTTGCTCGAGGGCACGAAGATAACGTCCCAGGTCGAGGCGGATACGGACTGGAACGGCAAGGGACGGCTTCGAGGATACGAGATCCACATGGGCAGGACTACCGGCGATGTGGGGCTGTTCAGGCTGCAGCGGATCGGCCATCGCGCCGAACGGGGGACGTTGAACAGTGAGGTTGCCGATGGTTCCGCAAAAGGGAATGTCTGGGGGACATACATCCACGGTATCTTCGATAACGACCATTTTCGGAGGGACGTCATCAACGCCCTCCGGAGAAAGCGCGGTCTTCCGGATGTGTCGGAGATCATGGATTTTGGAAGGGCACGGGACCATGCGCTGGACAGGTGGGCGGGAGTCCTGAAGGAATCTTTGGACATGAGCTCCCTGCAGAGACTTGTAGGATAAGACGATCAGAGCGGGAAGGAGGTCAGGGAAACAGGATCCCTATCATAGAGAAGCAGTGTATCAGCAATGAAACATTGGACTACCGGGAATGCTGAAGCGGAAAGGGGTGCGATTCCCCTGCTGTCGCGCAACTGTGATGGAAACGAACGCCGAATGTGCCACTATCCTGCCGCAAAGGACGGGAAGGCCGGCAAGTAGGATGTCCTCAGCCAGGAGACCTCTCATTCCCACAACCTCGACGAAGGAGAGAAATTGATGAGAAATGTTCTCGCGTTGTATGTTCTTGCAGGTGCCATGATGTGTGGAAGTGTTGCCGGGGCAGAGGAAGCGGACGTCAAGCTGAAGGACGTGGTTGTGACGGCAACGAAGACGGAGAAGGACCCGAATGACCTGACGCAGTCCGTCACGGTGGTCACGGCAGAGGAGATCAAAAGGTCAGGGGCGACAGACGTGGCTACTGCGATCCAGAATGC
>JBAIYC010000198.1:0-4043 GCA_037916085.1 Nitrospirota bacterium
TCCCGGTTCCATCTCGTCGGCGTTCACGATGAAATACTTCCGCCCCGTCGCCTGGCCCATGGGCACGAAGCTCCATTTCATGCCCGTCGGGAACCCGGCGCCGCCGCGGCCGCGCAGGTTCGATGCTTTCACCACGTCCTGCACGTCCTTGGGCGACATCGAGGTCAGGGCCTTGCGCACGGACAGGTAGCCGCCTGCTTTCTCATACTCAGCGAGGGAAAGCGGCTCCTGGCCGGGGCGGATGTTCTTTGTCAGCGGTCGTTGCATATCGGCAATGCTTTGACAGGATCACAGGATAATATCTGATGAGAACCTCGGATTTGATCCTGTTAATCCTGTCATCCCGTCAAGTCGGGTCTTAGAGGTATTTCTTCAGTATCCCTTCCATCATTTCCGGCGTGACCGGACCATAGAGATCGTCATCGATCATCATGGCTGGTGCGCGGTCGCAGGCGCCAAGGCACGCCGCCGGAAGGAGCGTAAACCTGTTGTCCGCTGTCGTTCCTCCATAGGACACACCAAGGCGCGCCGACAGTTGCTGATAGAGGGGGTTCAGTCCCATGCTCCAGCAGACCATGCTGTCGCAGAGCGTGATCACATGCCTTCCCACAGGCTTTCGGAAGATGAAACTGTAGAACGTGGCGACCGCGTCCAGTTCGGCGGTCGTCATGCCGAGGAGCCTCGCAATGTCTGCGAGGCTCTCGTCAGAGACCCATCCGCGCCGCTTCTGGACCGCCAGAAGCGCCTCAACGCTGACGGAGTGCGGCATCCCGCCGCAGTGTGCGAGCTCTTCTTTGATGGATTGTTTTTCTTCTTCGGTCAGCATAGGATCAAGGACCTTTGACACTGAGGACCCTGATAGATACTGAGTCAAGTTCTTTGACACGGATAACTTCGGACAAAGGCTATGATAAGAGCGGATACTTCAAGAAACGTACATGGCTATCTGTTCTGTCCGCCGTTATCAGGCTCTTTATCTGTGAAAATCTGTGTCAAAGGTTCTTTCTTACTCTTTTTCAGTGTCCTCAGTGTCGAAGCTCATCTGTCTAAATCGGCTAAGATGAAATCAATGCTCCCCAGGATTGCCATCAGGTCGGCGATCATGAGCCCCTTCGCGATCTTCGGCACCATCTGGAGGTGCGGGAACGAAGGGGTCCGTATCCGCGTGCGGTAGGAATGGATGCCGCCGTCGCTTACAAGATAGTAGCCATTGTTCCCTTTGGTCGCCTCGATCCCGACGAAGGCCTCTCCCGCGGGGATCACCGGTCCCCAGGAAACGCCGAGGAAGTGGGTGATCAGCGTCTCGATGTCCTGCATGGTCCGCTCCTTGCGGGGCGGCGTCGCCAGCGGATGATCGGACTTGTACGGCCCTTCCGGCATGTTCTCCAGGCACTGCTCGACGATCCGCATGCTCTGTCGGATCTCCTCGATCCTGACCACGCCGCGGTCGAAGCAGTCGCCGTGCGTTGCCGTGGGGATGTCGAAGTCGAACATCTCGTAGCCCGAATAGGGCCGCTTCTTCCTGAAGTCCCATTCCAGGCCGCAGGCGCGGAGTCCGGGACCGGTCACGCCCCATTCGATCGCCTCGTCCAGGCTGTAAGCGCCGACGCCCCTGGTGCGTCCTTTGAAGATGCTGTTCTGCATGATGATCCGGTCGTATTCCCGGAGCCGCTGCGGCAGATAGGCGAGGAAGTCTCTGACGAGACGGTCCCAGCCCTTTGGCAGATCCTGGGCAAGGCCTCCGATGCGGAACCATTCGGGGTGCATGCGGCCGCCGCAGACGGCTTCCACGATGTCAAAGACCTTTTCCCGGTCCGTGAAGGTGTAGAAGACGGGGGAGAGGGCGCCCACATCCTGGGCGAAGGTGCCGTACCAGACGAGATGGCTCTGGATGCGGAAGAGCTCGGCCATCATCACCCGGATGACCTTCACGCGGTCCGGGACATCGATGCCCGCGAGCTTCTCGGCAGCGAGCACATAGGCGAGGTTGTTCATCACGCCGCCGAAGTAGTCGATCCGGTCCGTGTAGGGGATGAAGGTGTGCCACGTCTGGCGCTCGGCCATCTTCTCGGCTCCGCGGTGGTGGTAGCCGATGTCGAGCACCGCGTCCCTGATCTCCTCCCCGTCGAGCTGCAGGATAACGCGGAGGAGGCCGTGCGTGCCGGGGTGCTGGGGTCCGAGGTTCAGGAACATGAAGTCCGTACCGGCCTCTTCGGCAGCCATGCCCCAATCCCGGGGATCGAAGCGGAGCGCCTGCTGCTCCGTCTCCATCCTCTCCTCGGGCATGCGGAAAGGGCCCATGTCGGTCGCGCGGGCGGGGTGGTCCTTCCTGAGAGGGTGGCCGCTCCAGGTCGGCGGCATCAGGATCCTGCGGAGGTGGGGGTGGCCATCGAAGGTGATGCCGAACATGTCCCAGGCCTCTCGCTCGTACCAGTTCGCCGCCGGCCAGAGGCCCGTGATCGACGGGAGGGACAGCGAAGGGTCGGTGAGCGGGACCTTGACGCGGATATCCTCGTTCCTGTCGAAGGAGAGCAGGTGGTAGACGACCGTGAAATCCGAGGACGGCTGGCCAGAACGCTCTTGACGTTCCCGCTCGTCGATTGCCGTGAGGTCGTAGAGCATCCGAAAGGGCCGGTCGATGCCTGTCTTGAGATGCCCGAGCACGTCTCGCGCCTTCTCGCGGGCGACCCAGAGCGTCGGGATGCCGTCCCGCGTCGGCTGGACCGAGAGGATCGCATCTCCGAAGGAGGTTTTCAGATTATCAAGGGTCGGATCGCTGGAGTTCATAAAGTCTCACTATAAAGCTTGTCACCGCAGAGGGCGCAGAGGAAAGCAAATCTGGATCAAGTCAATGCGTGAAAGACATGTGGGCTGCACACAAAATGCAGAAGCAGTTCATGCCTCGCTTCTATAATCGTGGCTTTCTGGGTTCCCTCTGCGTCCTCTGCGGTGAGACGGTCTTTCCTAGACCTCATCCGGCGGACGGAGGAAGGTTGTCTTGACGCGTTTGGCGCGCTTCAGGTCGCGCATGCAGGGCGGCTCGGGTCTGACCGTATCCTGCGGTCCGGCGACCCAGCTGACGGGCCTCCGCTCGCTTCCCACCTTCTGGCTCAGGAGCAGGAGCCCCTCCATGAAAGCGTCGGGCCGCGGAGGGCATCCAGGCACGTAGACGTCCACGGGGAGGAATTTATCCACGCCCTGGACCACACTGTAGATATCGTACATGCCGCCGGAGTTCGCGCAGGAGCCCATGGAGATGACCCAGCGGGGCTCCATCATCTGTTCGTAGAGGCGCTTGATGACCGGAGCCATCTTGATGAAGACCGTGCCGGCGATGATCATAAGGTCCGCCTCTCGCGGCGTGCCGCGGAGCACCTCGGCGCCGAAGCGGGCGATGTCGTACTTGCTCGTGAGGCTCGTGGCCATCTCGACGTAGCAGCACGAGAGGCCGAAGTTGAACGGCCAGATGGAGTTCTTGCGCCCCCAGGCCAGGGCGTCCTGCATCCGCGTGAGGATGAGGCTTTGCTGGACGGCCTGTTCGAGGGTGGGACTGTTCGGTTTTGTCAGATGCCATTTCATAGAACAATGCTCAATTCCACGAGGGGATCACGAATGTCACGAATGGGGCGAATCTCACGAATACATCTGGACCAATAACATTCGTGCCATTCGGGTCATTCGTGTAATTCGTGTCAAAAGGTCCTTAGTCGTTGCTCCGCATGTCCTCGTGTCGGTTTTTTCTTTCCCCAATCCAGAGCGCCGACGCGCCAGAGGTAGACGAGGGCGGCGGCGAGAACGACGATGAAGATCAGGGCTTCGGCATATCCCAGCCACCCCGCTTCCCGGACCGATACTGCCCAGGCATAGAGGAACACGGCCTCCAGGTCGAAGAGCAGGAACAGCATTCCCACGAGGTAGAACTTGATGTCAAAACGGATGCGGGCGGGGCCGGTAGAGACGATGCCCGATTCATAGGGTTCGGCGGTGGCACGTTCCCGATGGCGCTGGCCGAGGACGAAGGACAGCGCAAGAATTGCCGAGAC